>JAAFHE010000062.1 GCA_013298265.1 Lysobacterales bacterium
GCCAACTGCGGCGAAGAGCCGTCGGTCGTGCTCAACCGTGTCAAGGAAGGCACGGGCAACTTCGGCTACAACGCCGCCAACGGCGAATACGGCGACATGATCGCGTTCGGTATTCTCGATCCGACCAAGGTCACGCGTTCGGCGCTGCAGAACGCCGCCTCGATCGCCGGCCTGATGATCACGACCGAAGCCATGGTCGCCGAAGCGCCGAAGAAAGACGCGCCGGCCGGCGGCGGTCATGACCACGGTGGTGGCGGCATGGGTGGCATGGGCGGTATGGATTTCTGATCGTCCGCGACACCGCAGCCAACGATCCGCCGCGCGCCGCGCGGCGGATCCGCGCTACTCGAAAGCCTCGCAGCGATGCGGGGCTTTTTGTTTTCCGGGGAAATTTTCCGGAAAAAAGGACTTCGCCAGCTCGTTTTTCCGCGCCGACCAAAGAGGCTTTGTGTTCAAGAATTGAACGGACATCAATTCATCGCACAGACTGAATTCCGTTAATTCATCGTGTAGGTTGAATTCCGTTAATTCATCATGTAAGTTGAATTCCGTTAATTCATCGCATAGCTTGAATCGAAGGATTCACCGTGCGGAATGAATCTGGCGGTTCATGATGCCCCTATCCGAATCTGCGGCGGATTCTGCGAAAAATTCGCGCCTCGTTCGCCGGGAGATCGATTGCATGCGAGACGAAGCCATACGTATTCCGGCGCAGCTCGGTTCCTTGCTGCGCTCCGAAAGAATCAGCAAGAAACTGACCCAGGCGCAGGTAGGCGCACAGTTGGGCATCAGCGTCCAGGCGCTGTCGAAACTGGAGCGGGACGCCAGCCGCGTTTCCTTCGAGCGAATCCATCAGCTATGCCAGGTGTTAGGTCTGGAAATGCTCCTGCGCAGCCGTACATCGCCGAACTCGTCCGAGGGCGGCTGGTAGTCATGGCAACGCGGCGTGCAGCGGCGTTGGACATCTGGATGAACGGCTTGTTCGTCGGCCAATGGCGGCGCAGCGCCGGCGGACAGGACGTGCTCGTCTATGCACCCGAATGGATGGCGGACGAACAGGGGCGCCCGTTGTCCCTGTCCTTGCCCTTCGGCGGCGGTGCAGCATTGCGCGGCGCGACAGTAGCCGCCTATTTCGACAATCTGATTCCCGACAACGAGCAGATCCTGCGCCGCCTGCAGGAGCGCCACCGGCTCCGCTCGACGAGAGCCTTCGATCTGCTGGCCGAGCTCGGGAGAGATTGCGCCGGCGCCGTTCAGCTTCTGCCTGAAGGCGAGAGGCCGGACGAACACCGTCGAATCGAAGCCGAAACGCTGACTGAAGCCCAGGTCGCGGCGCTGCTGCGCAATACCGTACGTGCCGACCCGTTGGGCTTCGAGAGCGAGGACGCGTTTCGCTTGTCGATCGCCGGTGCGCAGGAAAAGACCGCGTTGCTGTGGCACCGCAAGCGTTGGTGCCGGCCACGAGGAGCGACGCCGAGCACGCACATCTTCAAATTGCCACTCGGGCTGGTGGCCAATGTCCAGGCCGACATGCACGATTCGGTCGAGCTGGAGTGGCTGAGCCTTGAGATCCTGCGCGAGTTTGGCCTGCCTGTCGCGCAGGCGCAGATCGGTCGATTCCAAAACCAGAAAGTCCTGATCGTCGAGCGTTTCGATCGCCGTCTCGCGCCGGACCGGAAATGGTGGATGCGGATTCCGCAGGAAGACTTCTGCCAGGTCGCCGGTTTACCGCCGACGCGGAAATACGAGGCAGAAGGCGGTCCGGGAATGGCTCGCATCATGCAAATACTGCGCAGTTCGGAATCCGCGCAGCAGGACCGCAGGACGTTTTTTTCTGCGCAATTTCTGTTCTGGCTGATGGCGGCGACGGATGGGCACGCCAAGAACTTCAGCCTGACGATAGGGCCGCGAGGGCGTTACCGGATGACGCCGCTCTATGACGTCATGTCGGTACATCCAATCACCGGCCGCAGAAACAATCAGCTGGATCCGCGCCGCTTGAAGCTGGCCATGGCCGTTGAGGGAGCCAATCGCCACTACCGGCTTCAGGACATCCATCGCTGGCATTGGGTCGACATGGGCCGGCGGCTGGGCCTGCCGGAGGCAGCCGAACTGATTGGCGTCCTTGCCGAGCGCACACCCGCCGTTCTCGAGGCCGTCGGCGCAAGGCTTCCGGATGATTTTCCGCCGCACCTCTACGACGCCGTGTGCAAGGGCATGCGGGATTTTCGCCGCCGTTTCCTCGCCGAGCCGGAGCGCTGCGGCTGAAGGCGCCCCGCAGCACATTCGCTATGACAAACTTCCCCGCGGCTTCCGCCTCCCGGTCGCTTCCGGAGAACACAACCGGGTGCTGTCCCGGTTCCAGTCCGCTTTTTTGCCCCACTTCGCCAGACCAACTTCCCACCGTTGCCACGCCCCAATCGACATGGCCATGAACGACCCTAATACCGTTCCCTTCGATTTCGACTATTTCATTCACCGCTGCGTGCAGTTCGCGCTTGGCAGCAAGGACCTGAGCGAGTACCAGGCCAGCTATCTGCGTGTGGAGCAGCATCTGTTCCCGCCGCCGCCGCAGGGCAATCTGCGCGACGACGATTCGCTGCGCCGACGGATCGGTCTGGCCATGGCGCGTGCCGTGTGGTGCGCCCTGCCGCTTCCGGCGCTGGACTTTGCGTGTCCGAAAGCGCCGGCGCCGGAGCGCAACAGTCCTTGCTATTGCGGGTCGGGACGCAAGTTCAAGCAGTGTTGCGAGCCGATCATGCGCAACGTGCCGCTCAAGGACGTGGATCTGTTGCCGCAGGTTCTCGCCGTGGTTCCTCGCAGGACCTGGAAAGCGCTGCCCGGCAGCCGCGTCGACATCGGTCGGATCGCGCATACCGCCGACGAGTGCCGCCGGATCGGTGACGACAAGGCGGCGCTGGCGCTGCTGGAGCCGTGGTTCGCCAGCGACGACAGCTTCGTGGCGCGCCGCGAGCCCCTCTTCGACATGCTGGTGGATCTGTATTTCGATCTCGACAAGCCACGAAAGAAAAAGCAGCTGCTTGATCGTGCGGTTCGCTTCGGCGACGCAACGCTGCGTTGCGGCGCCCTGCAGCGGCTTGCGTCGATGGCGACCGACAGGGGGAATTTCGCGCTCGCCTGGGATCTGTTCGGGCAGGCGCGGAAGATCGACCCGAGCGCGATTTCGCTGTCCCACCTGGAAGTGACCATGCTGTTCAGCGAAGGGCGCGACGACGAGGCGAAGCATTGCGCGGGGCTATGGATCCAGCGCCTGACGCGTCTTCGTGACCCGCAGCTACAGCCGCTGATTGGGTATCTGCGTGACCTGCAGCGCGACGGTATACAAACGCTGGAAAAGCTCGACGACGAGGCTTTCCTGCACAGGCTCGCCGCGGAGTAGCGGCTCGCGCCAGTGTCGATGGCCGATGGTCCGACTCGCGAGACGATCCGGCGCGCCGCTTCACGTAGAAGCCGGTCCGGGTCTATTCCGAAGCCGTGTCCGCCGGCAGCAGCCTGCCATCGAGCGGCTTGCACAGCGCTATTTCAGACGCAGGCGCTGGCGCGCGCGATCGACAAGGATGTGACGCATCGCGCGCGCCGCATAGGAAAAGAACTGCGCCGGATCGGCGAACGCGAGTTCGTCGCCGTGGCTGAGCCGCACATAGAGATCGTGTATGAGCTCGGCCGTGTTGACTGTGCCTTCGGCACCGACGCGGCCGAGTCCGCGATGCGCCATGCGCCTGAGGCCTTCCTGGACTTCGTCGAACAGCGCATCCGTATCCCGTGCCGCGGCATCGGGCGTGGAGTCGTGCGTCGAGGACACGCGCGGGCCGGTGCGGGATTCGATGGCGCGTTGTGCGCACGGATCACCTTCGGCCGGCTATGGTTCCTGCCGCAAATTCCAGCGACAGACGCCGCGGACCGCGCCGGCTACTCGAACCCGTCCGCGAACAGCGCGTCGCTGGCCAGCGGCACGCTGCGCACATCGCCGCTATCGCCCCCGGCGCTGAAATACAGCCAGCGGCCGTAGTGTCGCGGTGCCGCGGCGATGCCCGTCAGGTGCGCGGTCGGAGGAGCGAAGGCCCGCCAAGCGCGCCAGTGATACAGCGTATGCCGCCGCAACGCGCCGAGTTCGATGCTCTGTGCGGTGCCAGCCAATCCCGCGTCGGTCCAGCTATTGACGTCGGCGCTGCGGCAGCCGGCTGTCGCGGAACAGAAGTCCGCGCCGGAGGGACAGATCTGCGCGAACAGTCGAACGCGCTCGCGTCCGCGCGGGCAGCCGACACGTCAGAGGTTTGCTATCGCGTGATCGCCTGCAGCGATTCCCATTCGCCGGGATCAAGCACGCCGCGCAGCGGTTCCAGTGCGAGCGCTTCCTGCGCTGTGGCGATAGCTTCGTCCCGCCGGGACAGCGCCGCGAGCACCGCTATGCGTGTCGTGAGCAGGCGAAGGCGGCGTCCCTCATGGGCAGGTGCCAGCCGCGTGGTGGCCGCGGCTGCATATTCCACGGACTGCAGCGCCTCGGCGCTGCGTCCCAGTTGCAGCAGCGCGCGGGAACGCGATGCGTACAATGACGCAATTTCCAGATTGTCGATCATGCCGGCCTTGGCATAGATCGCCTGTGCTTCGTCGTAGGCGGCCAGTGCCTCGGCCGGTTTTCCCCGTGCGAGTTCGGCGTCGCCGACCGCCCGCAGCGGTATCGCGCAGTCCGGACTGTCCGCACCGGCCAGCGCGCGGCGTCCGTCGAGGCTGCGCCGGCTCGCGGCGACGGCCTCGTCAAGCCGGCCGAGGCGGCGCAGTCCATCGCCGAGCAGCTGCAGGTTGGTCAGGCAGCGGGTTTCACCGTCGCGTCCACCGCTTTTGCAGATGTCCTCAGCGCGCTGCAGCAGGGCGACGGCCTCGGGGTAATTGCGCTGCTCGAGTTCGAGCAGGCCACGCATCGTGACGGCGGCGATCGACAGCGGATGATCCGCGCCGTAGACCTGCTTGAGCACCGTTTCGGAACGTTGCAGCAGCGGCCCGGCCTCGGCCGTGTTGCCACGTTCGGCCAGCGTGCGGCCGAGCAGTTGCATGGATCCGGCGACGATCGGGTGCTCCTCGTCGTGGATACGCAGGCTCAGCTGCAGCGATTCACGCATCAAGGCTTCGGCCGCGTCCAGATCGCCGAGTCGCCGCTTGAGCAAGCCGAGATTCGTCAGCCCGATCGCGTAGTCCGTCTGTTTCGGCGCGCCGCTGTCGCGCCAGCGCTGCAGCATCGCTTCGAGTACATCGTTTGATTCGCGCAGGCGGCCGGCGTCGGACAGGGCCAGACTGTAGGCGCCGGCGAGGCGAAGATTCTCGACCGCGTGTGGCGGGTGCACACGGGCCGCCAACTCGCGCGCCTGGCGCAGCCCTTCGAGATAGTCGTCCATGCGGCCCAGACCGCCGGCTGCATCCGCATAGGCCCAGAGTGCATCGACGCTGAGCTCGTCGGTGACGGCGCGCAGCGCGGGCAGGCGAGGCTGCAGGGCCTGCTCGGCTTCCGCCCAGCGGCCCAGCGGCAGCAAGGTCCAGGCCCGCGCGACCTCGATGCGAAGACGGTCGCGCGATGTCGTATCGCCAGCGCTGTCCAGCGTCGTCAACGCCTGCTCGTAAAGCGGCACGGCAGACGCGGGATCGTTGCTGAAACGGGCGACGTGCCCGAGTGCGGCGAGGAAGTCGGCGCGGGCAGACGGCGCGAGCTGCGTCTCGTCCTGCAGTTTGCGTGCGGCGGCTTTGACCAGGATGTCGGGTGTGGGGCGCGCGTCGCGGGGCAGATCTTCCTGCGCCGCTTCGAACAGGCCGAGCAGGAAATCCCGCGTGGCTTCCGCACGGTGGGCCTGCTCGCGCGCCACCTTGGCCTGCCAGAGCGCGAGGCTGAAACTCGCGAACAGTCCGAGCAATACCGCCGTCGCTGTCAGCACGCTGCCGCGATGGCGCGTGAAGAACTTGCGCGCGTGGTACCAGGTTGACGGTGGATGGGCGCGCACCGGTCGTGCGGCGAGAAAGCGCGCGGCGTCCTCGCCGAATTCCGCCGCATCGCGATAGCGCCGCTCAGGCTCGACGGCGCAGGCTTTGCCGAGCATCCAGCGCAACTCGGCGGCAAAGTCCGGCGGCAGCCGCTTGCCACTGTCGCCGGGTTGCGGCGGCGCCTCGTCGGTGAGCAGCACGCGTAGCAGTACACCGAGTGCGTGCACGTCGGTGGCGAACGTGATGGGGCCACCGCTGACCTGCTCCGGCGCCCCGTAGCCCGGGGTCAGCATCGGCACGGCGGTGTGCGCACCGTCCTCTTCGTCCAGCAGCCGGGCGATGCCGAAATCCAGCACCTTGATGCGACCGGCCGGCGTGACGAGCACGTTCGACGGCTTGATGTCCCGATGCACGATCAGTGCGCGCTGGGTGGCGGCGATGACTTCGCACAGTTCCAGGAACAGCTGCAGGCGCGCCTTGCGATCGAGCCCGCGGCTTTTGCACCAGTCGTCGATAGGCTGGCCCTCGACGTATTCGAGGACCAGAAACGGTACGCCTTCGGCGCTGACGCCGCCGTCGATCAGGCGTGCGACGCCGGCGTGCTCGAAGCGCGCGAGAATTTCGCGTTCGCGCCGGAAGCGCTGATGTTCCTGTGCGTCGTGGATACCGCGGCGCAACAGCTTGACCGCAGCGGTCTGCGCGAAATCGCCGTCGATGCGCTGCGCCAGATACACCGCGCCCTGGCCGCCGAGGCCGATTAGCTGCGTGAGACGGAATGCCCCGAAGCAGCGGCCGATCAGTCCTTCGGGCCGGAAGTCCTGCAGGTCTGCGTTGTTGAACCGGCCCATGTGCGAAACCACGTCGTGCTGCAGGAAACCCTCCTGGGCGCGGTCCGCTGCGAGCATCAGCTCAAGCTCGACCCGGACATCGGTATCCGTGACGTGCTGGTCCAGCCAGCGCGCACGCTCGCCATCGGGCAGGTCGACGCATTGTCCGAACAGGTCGCGCAGGAATTGGAATGAGGCCGTCATGTCGTAGCGGGACGCGCAAACGCGGCGGCGGACGACATCAGCCCTGCAATTCCAGTTGCAGCCAGGCGCGTGCGGCGCGCCAGTCTCGGTTGATGGTTCGCTCGGAAACGCCTAGCAGTTCGGCGATGTGGGCCAGATCCAGCCCGCCGAAGTAGTGCAGCTCGACGACTTCAGCGGCGCGTGCGTCCGATGCGGCGAGCTTGCGCAGCGCGGCGTCGAGCTCCAGCGCCTGGCTCGCGTCGACTTCGACGTTGCCGATGCCGGTGTCGTCTAGCTCCACCGCACGCAGGTCGCCGCCGTGCTTGGGGCGCAGCCGGCGGCGCGCGTGGTCGATCAGAAGATTCCGCATCGCGCGCGCGGCATAGCCGAAGAAGTCGCGTGGCGGCGGCGCGGCGCGTCCGGCCGCGCAGACGTCAAGATAGACCTCGTGCACCAGCGCCGTTGTGTTGTACGTATTGCCGGCGCCGAAGCGGTGACGTTCGCGCCGCGCCAGCAGGCGCATGCGCGCGTAGATCTGCTCGAATGAGGATTCTTCCGCACGGGTCGGTGCGACCTGTGATTCGGTAGTGGCCATGACGAAGGCTCCGTGACGCCGGTACTGTAGCGCAGGCGTCGGGCCCTTTCGTTCTCCGGTGCCGGCAGCGTGCAAAGCCAGGGAGTCCACGCTGCCGCGCAGCAGGCCGGCAGGAACACAGGCAACGGCCACCCACGCGCCGCCGTGCGGCGGGTTTCCCGGGGCGGCCGTTGAAGTCGGGCCAACCGGCGGCAGCTTCGGACGGTCGCCGGCCGGCACGCTGGCGCGCAGCAGCGCTTGCGTCATTCGAACCCGTCGCGGAACACGGAGTCGTTGTCTGACCGCTCGTAGGCGCCCAGATCGACGGCGCCGAGCCGGTCGGGAACGTCGGCCAGATCGCTGACGCGCGGATTGCCGTCAAGGTCGGTGGCCGGTGTTTCGTCCGCGGCAGCAGAGTCCAGCGCCGGAGAATCCGGACGCAGATGGAAATCGCCGGCGTCATCGACGAAACGCGGGTTGCCGACGCGAATGTCGCTCTGCCCGGCCAGACCGGTGTCGTCGTGGACGAGCAGCGACTGAGCCGACAGATTGCCGGGTGTGCCGACGAACAGATGGCGCTCCGGCTCCCAGATGATGCTGCGGCGCAGACGCACCGGGCCGTTGCTGACGATGAATGCGCCGCCGCCCGTGCTCTCCAGGTCGTTGTAGGCGACGGAACACATGTCGCAAAGGAACTCGCTGCCGTCGTTGACCCTGATCCCGTAGGAAGCCCGTGGATTGCCCGCGATCACGCTGTTGCGCAGGCTGATCTGGGCCGGGGTTGTGGCCCCGGGCTCGAGCTGGATGGCGCTGAACAGGCTGGTTCCGACGTTGCGCGTGATCAGCGCGTTGTCGATGCGCAGTCGCGGCGGCGCGGTGGTCGGCAACGTGGCCAGCGAGGCGACAGTGCCGCCCGCGCCCTGCACCGGATCGCTCCAGTTGTCGGCCAGGGTGTTGCAGCGATGATCGGCGCAAACCGCTGCGCCGGACGGAGCATCCGGGCTTGTCCCCGCGCTCACGCCGATCTGCGCGCCGTCGAACAGGGTGAACGCACCGCCTTCCCGGTCGCCGGAGTTCCCGGCGACATGAACCTCCCAGAGATCGACTTTGGCGGTCGGCCCCGAGGCATCGATCGCGCCACCGTACTCGGCGCGGTTGCGGGCGATGCGCAATGGCCTTTCCGCGTCGCGCGTATAGATGCGCACCGTCGCATGGGACTGGACCTGCAGGCCGCCGCCGCGGACCGCCGAGTTGTTCTCCAGCACGGGACTGCTTGGCAGGTTGGCGCTACAGAGATCCAGGCGCGCCGGCCACTGGGCGTATACACCCGCGACCCAGATGCCGCCGCCGTTGAACGCGCGGTTCCAGTGGACGTAGGTGTCGTTGCCGCAGAGCGACAGATGCGCGCCCTGCACGCTGATGCCGCCGCCGAGGCTGGGGGAATCGCCGGAATAGACATTTCCGGAGATCGTGACGCTATCGCCCAGTGTCACGCGCGTCGCGCCATCGCCCTCGGCGCCGAAGATGCCGATGCCGGCACCCATCGGCGCGCTGTTTCCGAGAATGCTGCTGCGGGCCAGCACGACGTCGCCGGGGGCACGGATCGCGAGCCCGCCGCCCGCGTGCGGTCCTTCGTTGTCGCCGCCCTCCAGGCCCAGGCCTTCCAGGCGCACCTGCAGGGGTATGCCGGTGTCGCTGCGGATCGTGATGACCGGCGCCGCCACGCCGCCTGCGCCGTTGAGCCAGGTGCGGCCGTTCGGAGTCGTCGCGGCGCAGTCAGGCAGACCGCCGATCAGGGTCAGATCCTGTCCGTCGATGACCAGGGCTTGCCCGGTATAGCCCGGCGCCGAGTTGCGCACGAGGCGGATTTCGTCGGGACCGGGATTCGCTGCGGCGGCGTCGATGGCCGCCTGGACGTCCGTATGCGTGCAGCCTCCGGCGCTGCCCGGCGGACCTACGCCGAAAACCGCGGCTGTGGCCGGCGCCGCTGAGGCGGCGGCGGCGAGAAGAACAAAAAAGAAACGGGTTGGACGGTACACATCAATACTCCTGTCGGATGGCAGGAACATCGACGAGGAACACTGCTGTGGAACGACAGCGGCTCTGACAACGCGGCGCCGGCCGGCGCCGTGCTCAGCGCACGCTGCCGGCGACGAACTCCAGTCCGACCTCGATAGGCCGCCCGGGCAGGTCCATCCGGCTCAAGCGCGGCGCGCTGCGCGCGACGACGCGTCCGGCGCGCAGCACATACAGGCGCGCGGCCTTCAGGCGTATCGCCTCGAACGGATCGGCCGCCTGCAGCACGACGAGGTCGGCGCGGCAGCCGGGCTCCAGGCCGTAGCCGTCCAGGTGCAGGATGCGCGCGGCGTTGACCGTGACCGCGTCGAAGGCCTGGCGGATCGCGTCCTGCGAGGTCATCTGCGCCACATGTATGCCCATGTGTGCGACCTCGAGCATGTCGGCGCTGCCGAAGGAGTACCAGGGATCCATGACGCAGTCGTGGCCGAACGCGACGTTCACGCCGGCCGCCAGCAGCTCCGGCACGCGCGTCATGCCGCGGCGTTTCGGATAGCTGTCGTGGCGGCCCTGCAGCGTGATGTTGATCAGCGGGTTGGCGACTGCCGCGACGCCGCTTTCGGCGATCAAAGGCAACAACTTGGACACGTAGTAATTGTCCATCGAGTGCATCGAGGTCAGGTGCGAGCCGGTCACGCGGCCGTGCAGGCCCAGGCGATGCGTTTCCGCCGCCAGCGTCTCGATGTGCCGCGACAGCGGGTCGTCGGACTCGTCGCAGTGCATGTCGACGAGCAGGCCGCGGTCGGCGGCGATGCGGCACAGCCGGCTTACCGATTCGGCGCCGTCGGCCATGGTGCGCTCGAAATGCGGGATGCCGCCGACCACGTCGACGCCGCGGTCGAGTGCGCGCAACAGATTCTCCTGCGCCGTGGCGCTACGCAGCAGGCCGTCCTGCGGGAACGCGACGAGCTGCAGGTCGAGATACGGCGCGACGCGGCGCTTGACCTCGAGCAGCGCGTCGACCGCGAGCAGGCGGTCATCGCAAATGTCCACATGGCTGCGGATCGCGAGCAGGCCCTGGCTCACGGCCATGTCGCAATAGGCCAGCGCGCGCTCGATCAGCGCGGCCTGGGTCAGTGTCGGCTTGAGCTCGCCCCAGAGCGCGATGCCTTCGAGCAAGGTGCCGGAGCGGTTGCGACGCGGCAGGCCCAGCGACAGCGCCGCGTCGAGATGGAAATGCGCATCGACGAACGGCGGCGAGACCAGGCGTCCGCCAACTTCGATTTCCTGACGCGCCGTTGCCGGCAGGTTCGGGGCGAC
>JAAFHE010000617.1 GCA_013298265.1 Lysobacterales bacterium
GAAATCCAGACCATGACCGCCGCGCGTGCGGTCGTACCAGTTGCCCGCGACCGGGGTGGCGTAGGCAGGCGGCGTGGCATCAGCATTGGACCAGCCCAGCGCATTGAGCATCGGCAGGGCCAGGCCCAGGTCGCGGTTCGACAGGCCACTGTCGTACGCGTTCATGAGATCGCCGGGCTGCACGGTATGCGACAGCGTTGAGCCTGGCAGAGTGCTGCACGGATCGGACGGTGCGTCACGATCGCAGGGTGCGAACAGCAGCGGGAAGTTGTCCGGCATCGGTTCGTTGCGTTTTCCGTTCAGCGGCGAGACCACCGCTTCCATGCCGGCCCAGCGAATGCCGTCCTGCGACACCAGCGCCGCCGCACGTTCTGTGTCGCTCGTGTCGACCCCGAGGAAGGGCTTGTACGTGCGCGTCTGTGCATTGACCGCGACCAGTTGGCGGCTGAAGGCATCGTCATAGGCCAGTCCGTCGGATGCGACCACGCGTGAGCCCAGTGGTTCGTCCGCTTCCGGATCGACGTTGACGAGGCTAAGGAAGCCCAGGCCGTGAGTCAGCTCATGCAGCGTCGTGGTGACGAAATCGATCGAGCGGCCCGGTTTGTTCACGCCGCTGAAGCCATAGTAGAACGGCGCGTCGAGAACGTTGGCGGGTGGGTCGAGGTCGCTGTTGAACGTGGCTTCAATGTCAGCGGCGCGGCAGCTATTGCCGAACGTGCCGCACTGCAGTGTGCCGCTGCGACGAACCATTTCGGTGACCGAATACCAGGTGTATTTGTCCGGCAGCCACGGCACGCTGAAATCGACGCTGTCGAAGACATAGGAGGTCGGTCCGGCGAACGCAATGCGCGCTCCGTCGGTGCGGTTTCCGCCCAGTGGTTGCCAGCAGGCGCTGATGCTCAGCGGCACCGGCAATCGCAGTTGCGCGGCGAGTAGCTGGCCAGCCTGCGCCAGTGCGTTGCGCCGCTGTTCGCCGCGCGTCGTGCCGCTGTTCCCGTCGATGGGCGTGACTGGCGTTGCATCGAACCAGCCGTCGCGGGAACAGCCGTCGCTGCTGGAATACAGGAACGTGATTGACGCCTGCGGCACGCTGCTGCGCAGGGTCGCTGTCAGCGTGATGTTCTGCGCGTTGCTGCTTTGATTCAGAAGCGCTATGTACCAGCGTCCCGCGCGCAGCGGAATGGTGCTGGATTTCTGCACCACCACGCTCTCGTCACCGCCGCTGCTCAGGCCCCAATAGTGGGCATAGTCGAGAAACAGATCGCCGTCCGGCGGCGCCGCTTCGTTGGATGTCTGATCGGCGAACGGAGAACCGTAACGCAACACGAAATCGACATCGTCCTCGGTCAGGTTGTCGAGCTTTACCTCCAGCTGCGCGTCGCCTGTACTGACGTCCACATAATACGAAGTGGAGAAATTCGACCCGGGAATGAGGAGGCTGACGGGCTGGCCGCTCTGCAGCCCGATGACCGGGGCGGCGAAGGCCAGCGGTGCCGCGGCAAGCACCACGAGTGTGCCCAATAGACGCGCGATCATCGGCGCGGTCCCGGGCCGGCGTGGTTGTCTGAATCCCGCAGGCGTGGATTTGGGACCTCGCGGCACTTGATGTCGAGACTGCCGTCCGCGGCGACGATGGCGCGGGTCTCGCTGACCAGCGGCGCGGCGATGGTCTGCGCCAGAGGGCTGCGCATGGCAGTCCGACCCTTGTCGGTGGTGGATTTCTTGGCGCCGACGAATGGATGAAAAGCGGGTGCCGGCTGGCTGGCCGACACGATGCCGGTAGTCAGAGCCAGAACTGCGGCGGCGGCCAGAGCACTTGTCTTCATCGTGCTATTCCTGCTTACGTGGTGAGCGACCGGCTACATTCTTCCGTACCGGTGCGCTGTGATCGAGCACGTCGATGGTACTGCGGCCAGGCCGGTAAGCCTGCGTCAATGCCGCATGTACGTAATCTGTCGCCATCGCACAGGCTTTTACCAGATTGTGGCCCAAGGCCAGGTTGGCCGTGATCGCCGCGGCCAGGGTACATCCGGTGCCATGGCCGTTGCGCGCCAGACGTGGATGGACGAACTCGTAGGACTCGCCGCCGCTGAAGAGCCGGTCGACGACCTGCGCGCCACGCTGATGGCCGCCCTTGATCAATACCGCGCCCGCGCCGTCGGCAAGGAGATCGCGAGCGATGCGCTCGAGGTCGCTGGCTCGCCGGATCGGTCGCCCACCGAGTGCAGCGGCTTCAGGCAGGTTGGGCGTGACCAGTCGCGCGTGCGGAAGCAATAGCTCGCGCAGCGCCGAGACGGCAGAGGGCTGCAGCAGTGCTGCGCCACTCGTGGAGATCATGACCGGATCCATCACGTAGGGGATCGCCATGCCGGCCATGCGGCCGGCAATTGCCCTAATCGTGCGCGCATCGGCCAGCATGCCGGTTTTCCAGGCGGCAAGAGGGAAGTCATCCAGTATTGCGGCGAGCTGGGCGTGAATCTGGTTCGTCGGGATGCCATGCACCGCGGTGACCGCGCGCGTGTTCTGAGCGGTCACCGCCGTGATGACGCTGGTGCCGTGGACGCCATGGGCGTGGAAGGTTTTCAGGTCTGCCTGGATCCCGGCGCCGCCGCCGGAGTCCGAGCCGGCGACGGTCAGTACACAGGGACGGTGGTTTTTTAGCATCTGTTGTAATCCTGCAACAAGTTTGATGGCGGTTACGCCGACGATTGTGCGCAAACTGGCGTCAGATCTGGGCAAATTGGATGTGTTGCGTACTTGACTCGTTGTTGCGTTATTGCCAAAATCGCCGCCGACAACACCACAAGCCATGGAACCACGCGGCAGGGTTATGTACCGGGCGAACGCAACAGCAGCGTTGAGGAAACCGATGGGAGCGCTCAGTTTTGGCCTGACGCTCCCTTTCTATTTCCTTGTTCCGGCAGCGCAGGCCCAGACTGACGCTAGTTCCGTGATGCAGCGCTGGCAGGAGTATGCCCGCCAGAGCATCCAGCCCGATTTCTCGTGGGCCGAAACCGATTCACCGGCCGTCGCGCCGCAACTGCTCGAGCTTGCGACGGCGCGCAACGTCCGGTCCACCTATGCCGCGATCGGCAGCAATGCGCTGATCGGCGTTTCGGTGCGCAGCGGCGTCGTGGAGGACCTGCCGAGCAGTCGCCTCGGCGACGGCGGCTTGGTCCCGCGCCTGATTCCCGAAGCGCGGCCCGGCCTGCATCGCTACATCGTAGCTCCCTCCTATGTTCATGGTTGGGGT
>JAAFHE010000618.1 GCA_013298265.1 Lysobacterales bacterium
GGCGCCGACGCCGTGGCCCTGCATCGCCGCGATAACCGGCACGTCGCAGAGCTGGGCTAGCTGGAAGATCTTGAAGTCGGTGAATTTCGCCGTACCGGCCTGGATCGCGAGCAGGCTTTCCTTGGTGCCGCCCGAGGCGAAGTAGTTGTCATAGCCGGTCAGCACCACCGCGCGGTACGGCAGGCTGGCCGCATGCGCGAAGGCTTCGTCGATGCCCTCGACCAGGGCTTCGGAGAACATGTTCTTCGCGTCGCGATCGTGCATTTCGATCAGCAGCACGCCGTTGGCCTGCGCGGTCGCGCTGACCACGACCGAGGCGAGCGCGATCCGGCCGGCGGCCGGCAGCGCCGCGTCGGCAGCGTCGACAGGCCAGGACGGCAGCGCCTCGCGCTGCCGCACCGCCGCGGCACGTTTGGACGCGATCACGCTGTCGGCCGTCGGCGCGCTCCAGCGGCGGGCGAGTTCCAGCGCGCCGGCCAGTACCTGCCCTGCCGGCAGCACATCGAGCGCCGCGACGCGCTGCACCAGCTGCGCGCCGGAATAATGTTCGCCGGTCAGCAGCATTTCGCGGCCGAGGACCGGCCCCAGGGCTTCGGGCACGAGCCAGGCCGCACGCGCGCCCAGCGCCGCGCTGTCGGCGAAATCGGCGCCGCCGTACCAGCCGGACTCGGCCAGCACGGCGCCATCGCAGGACAACGCAAGCAGCCAGGCCAGGCCCTGAGCATCACCGCCGAGCGCCGCAATCACCGGCACGGGCGCGCGCTCGATCGCGTCGAGCAGCACCCGCACCTGGTCCGGCGTCTCGCTGCCGTCGAACGGCGTCACGTCGCTGGCCAGCACGATGCCGCGATAGGTCGAACCGGTTTCGATCTGTGCAAGCGCCTCGGCGAACTGCTGCGCGACGGTAGGCACGTCGCGCTGATCCAGGCGGATCACGCGCGCGTCGGCACTGTCTTTCCAACGGCCGCCGCCGGGCGCTGCCGTCGGCGCCAGCGCGGCGACGCGTTCGGCCAGCGGCCGTGCCAGATGCGTCTTGAGCAGGCGCAGCGCGAGCGCGGACTTCGCCGCGAGCTGGCCGGCCAGCGCCAGCGCCTGCGCGTATATCTGTGAACGCGGCAGGATGACGCAGCCCCAGCCGCCGGCCTTGAGCTGCGCACCGGACCAAGGGCCGGACGGCGACTGGAGCTGGCGGGCGTGCACGCTGCCGAAGCGTTCACGCAGGAAGTCCGCCTGCGCAGCGAGCATGGCGCGCTCTTCGATGGCATAGCCGTAGTGGGCTTCCTCGCTGCACAGCATCAGGTCGCAGAGCGACCCCAGCCACCAGCCGGCGCCGATGGCGGAGCCCTGCATCAGCGCAACCAGCGGATACGGGAAATCCGCGATCGCCCGGTGCAGCCCTGCGCGGATCGCCAGGTCGTAGGTGTCGTTGCCACCGCAGGCGAAGACGCCGTCGTTGCCGCAGAGCAGCAGCACGCGCAGCGATGCGTAGTCGCGGACCGTCGCCAGGGCGCGCAGCAGCGCGTCGATCAGGGCGCCGTCGAGCCGGTTCGGTCCGGCCGCCATGCGCAGCATGAACACGCCCTCGCCCTGGTCCACGACCTCGATCTCGCCGGCCGCCGCCGGCGCGGCGATACGCGCGTTCGACAGCGCTATGCGCGGCCGGCGCGTCGCGACCTGATGGCGCAGCAGTTCCGCCGCGACGACGGTGCGCGGATCGACGAGCGCGATGCCGCGGGGCTTGTCCCGCTCGGGCAGAGCCAGCGGCGCCGGGGCGCCGTCGGACGGTGCCTGCCCTGCACCGTCAGCCACGGCCAGGTTGATCCGCAGCGGCGCAACGCGGGCTTCCGCCACGCGGGCAGCCGGTGTCGCGATGGCGGCTGCGGCGGGTACTCCAGCGGTTTCGGCAATGGGTTCGGCCACGGGGTGTGCCGTGATGAGTTCGAACACGAAGCCCTGCATTTGCGCGGCGATCTGGCCGTGCTCGTCGCACAGGTCGATGTCCAGCGCCTGCTGCGGCGTCTCGACGCTGCGCTGCGGCGCGATGCGCAGCCAGGCCCAGCCGACGGCCGGCAGGTTGCCGAACACGCGCAGCACGTCGAGCGCGACGGGCGCGGCGTCGATGCCGAACAGGTGCAGCGCCGCGGCGCTGACATCTGCCAGCAGTTGCGGATGCAGCACGTAAGCCGTGCCTTCCTGGCGCAGCGCCGCCGGCAGTTCCAGCCGCAGCAGCAGTTCGTCGCGGTTGCGATAGCGGGCGTCGTCGCCGTCGCGCGACAGGCGCGCGCGCAGCGGCGCCAGCAGCAGCGGCGTCGGCGCGGCCTGGCTCAGCGCCATGCCGACGCCGTGACAGAGCACGATCTCCGCGTCGCCAGCGGCGGTGTAGATCTCAAAGGCCGCCGTGTCCGCCGCCAGTGCCTCCACCGCGACATGCAGTGCCGCGGCGGTCGTGATGGGCAGGTTCGACGTCCAGCGGATGTCGCGCAGCTCGATCGCCGCCGCGTCCGCCGTGCGCATCGCCAGGCTCAGCGCCGCACGCGCCATTTCCAGGCAGGCCGTGGCCGGCAGGCTTCCATCGCTGCAGAACGGCTCGTCGCCGCGGAAGTCCGAGCGATAGCTCTGCTGGAACAGGTCCGAGGTATTCGCCTGCAGCAGTGGATGCAGCGCCGGCGTGGTCGCTCCGGCTGGTGCCGCCGCCGCGACCCAATAGCGCTCTTTGGCAAACGGATAGGTCGGCAGGCTGATACGGCGCGGCGGGGCCGCGTACAGCGTGTGCCAGTTCCAGTCGAAACCCTTGACCCAGAGTTCCACGACCTTGCCGTAGCGCCGGCTGGTCAGCCAGCGCTCCAAGGTCTGCTGCAGCTCCGGATCGGCCGTGAGCAATGCAAGCGTTTCGCGATGGCGCCGGGCGTTGCCCTGTTGCAGATCGGCGATGCCGTTCTTGCCGTCGAGATAGGCGCGCAGTTTGTCGACCAGTTCAGCCAGGCTGCCGACGACCAGACCCAGGCGCTCATCCATGGGCTCGCGCCCGACCTGCAGCGTATAGGCCAGCGCCGTGAGATCCGGCGCGGTTTCCGCCGCGGCGATGAAATCCAGCAGATCGCGCACCCGCTGCTGCAACTGCTCGGGGGTGCGCGCCGACAGCACGACGATGGCCGGCTGCGCCACGCTCACCGCCACTGCCGCGCCGCTGTACTCGGCGACCACGATGTGCGCGTTGGTGCCGCTGAAACCGAACGAACTGATCGCAGCCTG
>JAAFHE010000619.1 GCA_013298265.1 Lysobacterales bacterium
CGGAATAGAACGCCGACAGGCTCTCGACACTGATCAGCACGACGTTGAGCCGGCGCTCCTCGCGGCCGGCGCCACGATCGGAGGTGATGTCCCGGGTGATGTCGAGCGGGTCGTCGCTGACGAAGCGTGCGTCCGGCGTCTGCAGCAGGCGGCGCAGGTTCGCGAACGCGGTGGCTTGCGGCAGGGTCGGGTAGAAGCGCGGATACGACAGTTCGCTCGAGCGCACCGCAGCGAAGAATTCGTAGATGCCGTTGCCGGCGAGCTGGTTGACATATTCGTTCGCGGTGCGCTGCTT
Organism: Lysobacterales bacterium; assembly: GCA_013298265.1. GTDB lineage: Bacteria > Pseudomonadota > Gammaproteobacteria > Xanthomonadales > Rhodanobacteraceae > Tahibacter. The sequence continues at coordinate 296 of JAAFHE010000619.1, forward strand.
GAGGTTGCCGTCGACGGCGAACGTGACCAGCACGGTGGCAAGCAGCCAACTCAGCGCGACGCGGCTGCGCGCGCCCAACGTCGACCTGTCGTCCTCGGCGCGGCGCCAGCGGCGACCCAGCAGCATGAGCAGTGCCGTCGCGAGCAGGATGCCGGCGATGATGTTGCGGACCGGATAGGACTCGCGGATGTTGCCGATCACTTCGTTGGTATAGATCAGGTAATCCACGGCGATGAAATTGAAGCGCGTCTGGAATTCGTCCCAGAACGTCCACTCCGCGCCGGCGACGAACAGCAGCACGAACACAAGCACGAAGCACAGGGTGGCCAGCGCCACCCGGCCGAAGCGCGCGGCATACCAGCGCCGCGGCATCAGCCACAGCAGCAGCACCAGCGGCCAGGCGAAATAGACGAAGGTCAACACGTCATAGCCAAAGCCGACGACGAACGCATACAGCCAGTAGCCCGGCGATACCGGGATGCCGTCGCCGGTCGCGATCAGCAGTGCCAGCCGTGTCAGCGTCGAGATGCCGACGAAAACCACGGCGAGCCAGGCCAGCGGCCGGAATCGCGGCCAGACGGAAGCAATCGTATACAAAGCACTTTCTCGGGTCGGCGCAACGGATTGCGGGTTGCCAGAGCATCGCCGCGCGCCCGTAAGCCCGCCTCACGCGGATCTCAGGCGTGCGTTAACACGGTTGCGAAGCGGTGCTGACTGCGCCGCGGGTCGATGGTGTGCGGACGCGTTCGGCCATGCCGGAGCCCATCCGGCGCGCGCCGTTAACGGGACGAGGCTTGCGCTCGACGTCCGGTTCGGTCCTGATGTCGAACGAACGAGTGCATGCCTGAGTGTTGTCCCCGCGCGTCGGAAAGCGACGCGTGTATTGATCTGGATCAACACCGACACGTCGTATCCCGGCGAACGTGCTGGCACGCGCGGCATCGTCATTGGCCGGCTCGAGTCGACCGCTTGCGCCCAGCCGCGCAGCAACGCTGAACTCGCAAAACGATGACGGCCGTTTTTTATCCGACCCGGGAGTTGATCCATGAAACTGCTTATCGCAGCGGATGGCAGCGAGCACAGCCGCCGAGCCGTCAGCTACGTCATCGCGCACTGGCTCGCGCTAGATCCCCAGCTCAGCGTGGTTCTCTGTCATGGGGATCCGCCGCTGACACCGCACGTGGTCAATGCGCTGGGGCGGGCCGAGGTCGAGCGCTACCACGCCGACAACGCCGCCGACGCGCTTCGCGACGCGCAGGCAGCCTTTGCAGCGGCCGGGATCGCCGTGGAGAGCCATACTTCTGTGGGGGATCCGGCCGATGTGATCTTGCAGGCGCAGGTGGCGACGCAGGCCGATCTTCTGGTCATGGGTTCGCACGGGCGCGGTGCATGGCGCAACCTGCTGCTGGGTTCAGTCGTTACAAAAGTATTGGCTCACAGCACCGTTCCGGTGCTGGTGGTGCGCTAGCAGGCTGTTGAGAAACAGCCTGCTAGCGCGATCCGGAACGGATCGCGCGAGAGTCGATCGCGTAAGCGATGGATTTTCGGAGAACGTGCGTCAGCTCTGCTTGCGTCGTTCGATTGAGAAAGGAGTTTTTTGCTCCTTTCTCAACAACCTGCCAGGAGTCTGCGCGGCAGAAGAAACCACATCTTGCGTGAATGGCACTGACTTGAGCGCAGCATCCCGATTTTCGTCATTCCCGCGTAGGCGGGAATCCAGCCTTTTCGACCAGCAAAGGCGCTGGATCCCCGCCTACGCGGGGATGACGGGCTTAAGTCAGTGCCATTCACATCTTGCGTAGAGTCGGTTTGAACAAAATTTCGGTCGGAAAAGTCTCCAAACCAGGCGTAGGCGACCCAAGGTTGGTCATTCCTGGACCAGGCTGTTGAGGCATTCCTTCTGCCGCGCGGGCGCCTAGGCGATTGCCGCGTGTGCAGGGAAATCCAGCCAGGGCAGTACGGCCGACTCGATGCGTGTCTGGTCCTCTGCCGCGGTGGTCGCGGCCGTCGGGTAAGGGTAGGTGTCCTCGCCGAAGCGGGCGCCCAGTTGACGCCACAGCGTCAGCGCGAAGCCCGAGCCGGCGACCTGGCGTGTGCCCTGCGGCCCGCGGATGTCGTAGGTCTGTCGTTCCCCGCGCAAGGGTCGCAAGGCGTCGGCCACATTGTTGGCAAGCAGGGCGAGGCGGGGTTGGCTGTCCGCCGTGGTGAGTGGGCCGAAGCGCAGACCATGGCCAAGAATGGCGCGTGTTTCGGTGGCCGAAAGCTGCCCTTCGAAGCGCCGCAGCGCGCACGCCATCCCTTCCGGGTCGGCTGCCGCGCCGCGCTCGTGCGCCAGCTGGCTGCTGGCGACGAGGCTGGCGGTGGCGAACAGGCGCGCGGCCTGCTCGGCTGCCGCGACCCCGCTCGCGCCTGTGTAGTCGGCGCCCAGCAATGCCACGGCATCGGCCAGGCCAACGATGCCCAGCCGCAGCGGGGCGTCTGCGCAGCCGGCCGCCAGACGGACGTCGTCCATCAGGCGCAGCGCCAGCAGCACCGTAGCGGCAAGTGTTTCGACCTGTAAGCAGGCGCGTTCGGTAAAGGGCAGGGAGACGAAACGCGCGAGATTGATGGTGGCGCTGAGCCCGCGGCCGGGCCAGGCAAAGCCGGGAGTGCCGGCACCGGCGAGGATGCGTTCGTCCGGCAGCAGCCGCCAGCTGCTGATCGCGTCACCGATCTGTTGCTCGTGCTGCGCCGGCTGGCCCTGGGCCAGCGAGGACAGCGCGCCGGTGACCCGCGACCACGTCGCGTCGATGGTCACGTCGCGCAGTTCGTTGCCTTCGCGCCAGCGAAACCACGCGTCCCAGGCCTCGACGGCGACAGGGTCGACGAAGGAAGTTGCGGTGGCGTGCACACCGGAGCGATAGCGGAACCCGTAGTCCATGGGCGCACTATGCGATTGATCCTCAGATCGGAAGAG
>JAAFHE010000620.1 GCA_013298265.1 Lysobacterales bacterium
GGCGGGCCCGCGTGTCCGCAGCGAGTCCGGCATTTCCGGACGGCCATGGTCCGGAGATCGGGGGAATATAACGAGACTGCATGACAACTGCACGGCAGGGTGCAGCAACCCGGTACGACATCACCTCCGACCGGGCGGCTTGTGAGCAGGCCGCCCGTGGCCGGAAGGGCGGAATCCGCCGGCGCTGGCGCGCACCGCACTGGCAGGTGCCACGGCGAACACGATCATGTACAGGCTGTGATCAGGCAAATACGAGGGAATCCCATGAATGCGCCGCTGAAACTGTATTCGTTCGCCCCGTTCGATCGCGCCGCGCGCGTGCGCTGGACGGCGCTGGAACTGGGACTGACGCTGGAAGAAGTCGCGCTGAGCTACGGCGGCGGCGATCACAAGGAGGCCGCGTACCGCGCGAAGAATCCGTTCGGTCAGGTGCCGCTGGTCGAGACGGCGCAGGGCTACATGATCGAGTCGGTCGCGATCTGCCAGTACCTGGCCGAGCAGCATCCGCAGGCCGGCCTGGTGCCGGCGCTGGACTCGCCCCTGCGCGCAAACTGGCTGAGCTGGCTGTTCCTCTGTGCGTCCGACCTCGACGCGCGCTGCTCCGAGATCATGAACTACTCGCTGCTGCGGCCGGATGCGGAGCGGCGCGCCACGGCCGTCAACGTTGTGTCCCGGGCGCTGGCCGTGGTCGACGCGCACATGGCAGAGCGTGAATTCCTCGTCGACGACACCTTCATGCTGCCGGACATCGTGATGGGGCATGAACTCGTGCTGCTGAGCCTGTGCAAAGCGCTCGACAGCGACACCTATCCCAACCTCCTGCGCTACCGCGACCGGCTCGGCACGCGCGCGGCGGCCCAGGCCAGCGGCCTGTTCGCGCTGCTCGACCGCGCCTGATTCCGATGCCGAGTTGCGGCCGCTTCCGACGCGGCCGCGCGCACGATACGGATGGCCGGCGTCGATGCCAATGCGCAGACTCGCCCATCGCAACTGCCGGAATCGGTCGCTATGCCCATGAGTCCATCTGCCACGACAGCGCCCGATCCGATCGCACAGGCGCATGAGCGGATCAGCGGCGCGGAGGATGCACCGAGCCTGCGGACCCTCGCGCGCTCGGTCGGTCTTTTGCCTAAGCCGCATCCCCGGGCATGACGCCGTGCAGCGTCAACATCTTCTGCTCAGCGCGCAGGCCGAAGGCGATACGGTAGGTGCACGCTGCCGCCCGCAGCGGTCTGAGCGTAAGCGCCTCGGCCCGTTGTGCGTCCGCTGTCAGCCACGCAGGTCGAACCCGACCGCGCCGCCTAAAGCACCCATTGCGTGACAAACTTGGTCCGACTCCAAACCACCTGACTGGTGTAGCGCCGGATGCCTGGCCAGCCCATCAGTTCGCGCTCACCCCAACTTTCAAAGCTGGCCAGATCTGGGGCGTAAACGATCAGCACGAAGTCGACGTCACCAGCCACCGAGTAGCACTGCTGGACCTCGGCCAAGGACTGAATGTGTTGGCGGAAGCGCGCGTAAAGCTCCGGCGATTCACGCTCAAAGCTCACTCCGACGATGAGCTGCACGCCGCCGATAAGCTGTGGATCCAGTAGCGCCACTTCGGCGGCGATCACGCCGCTGGCGCGCAGTGCCTCTACCCTGCGGCGCGCACTGGACTCCGACAAATTGACGCTGGCACCAAGCTCGGCGTAACTCTGGCGAGCGTTTTTCTGGAGCGCATTCAGGAGTGCGCGATCGATACGATCAAACTGGGTCATGGCGGAAATCGTGGATTGGGGCGCCAAGCATGCCGAAAAACGCAACCTTGGTAGAAGGAATTCGCTATCAGCGGCAGCGCGCATGGCTAGCATGAGGCGATCCCTTCCAAGGAAATTTCCAATGCCCGGCGCCAATCGATTCTTTCTCAAGCTATGCACTGTCCTCCTGGTCGGCATCAGTCTCGCAGCGCAAGCCAACGACCCAGAATTGACTTCGCTTTTCACCACATCCGGATTGCCGGGCTATTGTGGCAGCGCCAAAAGCCCCGAGGGCAGCGTTCAATTTTCCGCCGGCATCGCGCAACGCGAACCCGTACTTGCCTACAGCGGCGCCAGCCTGCAGCCGATCGGCTCGGTGAGCAAACCCTTCATTGGCTTGGCCTTGGCGCAGATGGCGTCCGCAGGGACACTTGATTTGGACGCCGACATCAACGGCTACCTTCCGTTCGAGGTCCACAATCCTCGCCACCCTCAGACACCGATTACGCTGCGCCAGCTAGCCAGCCACACGTCCAGCGTGGTCGACCGGCAGGCCGCGTATCGTGACAGTTACTGGCGCATCGATCAGGACGGAGAAGCCGAATCGCTGGTGCAATTCCTGGCGAGCTATTTCGACGTCGACGGCAGCCGCTACCGCAAGTCCAACTTTTCGGGCCATGCACCAGGCGATGCGTATGCCTATAGCAATATGGGCGCGGCGCTGGCGGCATTGGTGATTGAACGGCGCAGCAATATGCCCTTTGCCGACTACGTCCAGCAACACATTCTGGCGCCGCTACAGATGAGCAACAGCGGCTATTCGCGCCCTGATTCTGCGGCGCAGCAATTCCATGCCAACGGCAAGGAGGTGCCGCGGTATCGTCTGCTGACCTATCCCGATGGCGGGCTGTATTCCAGCTGCGACGAACTCCAGCGCTTTCTGCAAGCCGTCATGCATGCCAACAGCGCTAACGGCGATAGCACATTGGACGCAAAAGCGGTCGCGATCATGCTGAAACCGACCTGGCAGCGCCGACCCAAGGGCGTCCCTGACGCCATTTCGAATCACGCGCTGTTTTGGGAGATCCGCGGCGGCCGTTTTGGCCATACCGGTGGCGATCCTGGCGTCAGCGCAATCACCGCCATCGACCCAGCAGCGCAGCGCACCCGGGTACAGCTCAGCAACGTGGACATCGACGAAAGCAAGCGGCTGCGTGACGGGTTTGTTGCGCTTTGGCGTGCGCTTGCTGAGTAGACCAGCGCTGCTGGAGATTCCGGTAACGTCGTGCGCGCCCAACCCTTGGGCGGCGGCTGCGGATCCAGGCCCGGGCGGGTCTGACGCTACATCGAGCTACTCGCAAAAGCTCAAGTCGCGAACGCTTCAGACTCTTGCTCGATATACACCACTGCCAGCGGGTACTTCTGTAAACGTCAAACTGTTACTACCCCCCGGCAGAGCCGGGGGAACTCCCTGGTTCGTTTAGCAGGCTGTTGAGAAACAGCCTGCTAGC
>JAAFHE010000621.1 GCA_013298265.1 Lysobacterales bacterium
GGGAATCCACTGACCTGGGAGGGAATGTCATGTTCCGCACTGTTTTTCATAGACCCGTCGTTTTAGGTGCGGCGCTGCTCGCCGCCGCACTGTTGCCGTCTCTTAGCCACGCCGACAGCACTGCCGCAGCGCGCCGCGACGCGGCGAAGTCCGCGTCAATCGAATCCATCGCCAACGCGCCGCATCGGCATCGCGAGCAGAAACTGACCGCCCGCGAGCGTCCACCGGCGACCGCGCTGCAGCAGCTGCACCGCTCGGACTACGATCTGCCCGACACTGCGGCGCTGCAGCTACCACGACCGTCTTCGCCCGACATCGGACCCAAGGCGACCTGCGACAGCGCGCAGTTCGCGAGCCTCAGCGGTACTGCGCTCGTCAATGCGGTCAAGGCCGCCGACAGCCAATGCATCAACAGCCTGTTCGCCCTGTCCGGCAACACGGCGTACTTGACGTTCCGCGAAGCGCAGATGGCCAGCATCGCGACTGCGCTGCAAGGCGCCGCGGCGAGCTACAACGGCACAAACAGCGGCAGCGCGCTGCAGCTGATACTGTTCCTGCGCGCCGGCTACTACGTGCAGTACTACGATCCAGCCACAGTCGGCAGCTACGGTGCGACGCTGCGCAACGCGGTAAGGCCAGCGCTCGACGCATTCGCCGCCAACGCGAACTTCGGCCTCGTCAATGATGCACACGGCGAAGTGCTGGCCGAGTACATGACGCTGCTCGACAGCGCCGGCGAAAACGCGCGTTATCTCTACGTCGTCAAGCGCATGCTCAGCAGCTACAACCCGGCCACGCATGCGTCGTACTACTGGATGAAGCTGGCGACGAACAACTCCTTCACCGTGCTGTTCCGTGGGCACTATGACGCGAGCTTCGTCAGCCTCGTGCAGTCCGACATGTCCATCATTGATGCGCTATATGACTTCGCCAACGCGCACTTCAGCCGCCTCGGCCAGGACGATGGCTACATTGTTGCCAACGCCGGCCGCGAACTCGGTCGCTTCCTGCAGTACAGCGGCAGCCTGCGTACGCTGGTACGTTCGCGCGTCAAGGCCCTGCTCGATCGCAGCTCCGTAACTGGCGCGACCGCATCGCTATGGGTCGGGCTCGGCGAGATGGTCGACTACTTCGACAAGGCCAACTGCAGCTACTACCCGCTTTGCGACTTCCAGCCGCGCCTGTCCGCGGCAGTGCTGCCGATCAGTCACTCGTGCAGCGCGACGCTGCGCCTGCGCGCGCAGTCAATGAGCCCGTCGGAAATCAGCAGCACCTGCACCATCGTCGCCGGGCAGGAGGTCTACTTTCACCAGCAGGTCGCCAGCAACAACATTCCGGTCGCCAGCGACAACAACAGCGCGCTGGAGATGGTCGTGTTCGACAGCAGCCGCGACTACGGCACATACGCCGGCGCGCTATTCGGCATCGACACCAACAACGGCGGCATGTATCTCGAAGGCAATCCTTCCGTTGCCGGCAACCAGGCGCGTTTCATCGCCTATGAAGCCGAATGGTTGCAGCCGGCGTTCGAGATCTGGAACCTGACTCACGAATACGTGCACTACCTCGACGGCCGCTTCAACTTGTACGGCGATTTTTCCGCATCGATAGCGCAGAAGACCGTGTGGTGGATCGAGGGCTTCGCCGAGTACATGTCCTACGGCTACCGCAATCTCAACTACGGCGCTGCCGTCGACCAGGCCGCAGCGGGCACCTACGCCCTGAGCACCGTTTTCCAGAACGACTACAACAGCGGCACCACCCGCGTCTACCGCTGGGGCTATCTCGCGGTGCGCTTCATGTTCGAGAAGCACCGCGGAGACGTGAGTTCGATCCTCGGCTATTTCCGTCCCGGCAACTACAGCGGCTACGCCAGCTTCATGGCCGGGATCGGCACGCGCTACGACACCGAGTTCCGCAGCTTCCTGTCCTGTGTCGCGAACCCGAACGGCAGCGGCTGCGGCGGTAGCACGAACCAGCCGCCGACGGCGAACTTCAGCTTTGTCGCGAACGGTCTTGTCGTGAATTTCAGCGACAGCTCCAGTGACAGCGACGGCAGCGTCGTGGCACGCAGCTGGAACTTCGGCGACGGGAGCAGCTCGACCGCAACCAACCCGGCCAAGACTTATGCAAGTGCCGGCAGCTATAGCGTCGTGCTTACGGTGACCGACAACGTCGGCGCCACGCACAGCGTCACGCGCAGCGTCGTAGTCACTGCACCGGCCGGCGGCGGCGAGTTGAGCAACGGCGTGGCCCGTACGAATCTTTCTGCCGCACAGAACGCCACGCTGGCCTTCACGATCGACGTGCCGGCCGGCGCGACCAACCTGCGCATCGCCCTGAGCGGCGGCAGCGGCGACGCGGACCTGTATGTGCGCTTCGGCAGCGCGCCAACGACGAGCGCGTATGACTGCCGTCCCTACCTCGGCGGCAACGTGGAAACCTGCACCGTGGCCACACCGCAGGCCGGCCGTTATCACATTCTGCTCAATGGCTACAACGCGTTCTCGGGCGTCAGCCTCGTGGCAAGCTTCACGCCGCCGGTCGGCTCCACCCTGCCCGAATGCGCCGGTAGCGAACTGCGCCTGCTCGGCAAGAACTGCCAGCGCAGCAACATCGCCGCCCCCCTGGGCAACTATGCGTATTTCTATCTGCAGATCCCGGCCGGCACGAGCCAGCTACGCATCCGCAGCAGCGGCGGCAGCGGCGATGCGAACCTCTACGCCAACGCGACGAGCTGGGCAACAACCAGCAGCTATCAGCAGCGCTCGATCAATGTCGGCAACAGCGAAACCCTGACGATCGCGAACCCGCCGGCCGGCTACTACTACGTCAGCCTGCATGCCGCGACAGGGTTCAGCGGGGTGACGATCAGCACGGAATTCTGATTGCGATGGATTCGGGGCCAGGGATGGCCCCACTGCCTTGCGCCGCGCCGAGCACAGCCCGCCGTACGTAATCGGCGTCGATATCATCCAGGTCGCTGCCAGCCAGCGGGCCGACGCCCGCATGTTCGCGCTTCGCGCGCATCGCTTCCACGGCCCGCGAGTGCGATGTCGTCGCGGCGTTCGATACCAGCACCTTCGCCGCCTCGGCGGCGGAAACTTCAGACAAGCGTTTCCGGCGCTCGGGCAAGGCCGTGGCCCGCACGCAGACACCGGGCACAACCGTTTCCGACCGGCTCGCCGCCGTTGCGGTATCGCCAGGGACCGGCGGCAAACCGTCTCGCCATCGCCCGGCAACAACAAAC
>JAAFHE010000622.1 GCA_013298265.1 Lysobacterales bacterium
CCTGCACTGGACCCCGCCGTGGCCGCCGACATCGTGGCCCTGTGCGATCGTACGCTCGTGGCGCGTTTTGCTGCATTGGCTCCGTTGGGCCGCTGCTATCTCGATCCGGCGCTGGCGCGCTATCTGGCGCCGTTCTCGCAGCGCTCCGCGGCCAAGGCGTTGCGCACGATCGTGCGGGGAAGTCGAATTCCGATCAGTGACGCACCCACGCTGCGCTTTTTCACGTGGTGGCGAAATGGCCGCGGCCGCGTCGACATCGACTTGTCCGCGGCAATGTATGCCGATGACTTCAACTACATCGACACGCTGGCCTATTACAACCTCCGCAATTACGGTGCGTTCCACAGCGGCGACGTCGTCGACGCTCCGACGGGTGCGAGCGAGTTCATCGACATCGACGTGGACCGATGCAGGAGTATCGGCGTGCGTTACGTCGTGGTCTGCATCAGCAACTACACGCGCCAGGCGTTCTGCGACTTGCCTGAGTGCTATGCCGGATGGATGGCACGGCACCACGCGAACTCCGGAGAGCCGTATGAGCCGGCGACGGTGGTGGACCGGTTCGACGTGTCAGCCGCCACCGAGTTCTGCCTGCCGATGGTGTTCGACCTGCAAGCGCGCGAGATGATCTGGGCCGACATCGCCATCGCCACGTCCCCGTACTGGCAAAACAACGTACGCGACAATCTCGCTGGCGTGTCCCTCATGGTCCGGGCGCTCACCCAGCTGCGTAAGCTCGACCTCTATACGCTGTTCGATCTGCACGCGCGCGCGCGTGGCACGTTGGCGGACCGGCCCGAAGACGCCGACACGGTGTTCGCCGAGCACCACGGGATCACGCCGAAAGACCTGGACCGAATCTGCGCCGAATTTCTGTAGCGTCGCTCCCGCAGTCTTGCCGTCACTCGCGTGCGAAAACGGGTCATGTCATGAATGGCACTGACTTATGCGCGGCATCCCGATTTTCGTCATTCCCGCGTAGGCGGGAATCCAGTGACTTCAGGCCTTTTCGACCCAGCAAAAGCGCTGGATCCCCGCTTACGCGGGGATGACGGGTCTTAAGTCAGTGCCATTCGTGCCTGACCCGCCTTTCTCACTCGGGATCGCGTGCGGCCTCGCCGGCGTCGCTGCCATCCCGGTCTTCGCGATCACCGTCGCCGAAACCATCGCTGTCATCGCGCGCGGTCTCCTCGTATTCATGTCCGCCGTCGACCGAGGTCGTGCCGTCACGCGCAGCGCTGCGGGCGGCGGCCTTGTCCCAGCGGTTCTTGATCGGGTTCGCGGTCTCAGCCAGTCCGGCCGATTGCACGAGGCCGGTCTTTACCTCGTCCGGCAGATCGGCCCAGTGGCAGTCGTTGAGCGCGCCCTGCATCGCGTAGAGCAGGTTCAGGCTCGGACGGAAACCTGCGCGCTTGACCTTCATGAAGGTCTCGATGACGCCGACATTGCGCAGATCCTCAATTGTGCGCACACCGACCTGGCGCAGCCAGGCGGCGGATTTCGGGCCTACGTTGCGAATTTTCTCGTTGCTTGCCATGCATTCCCCCGGAAGCGATTTTCGATGCCGGAGCGCCGGCATTCCTCTGGTAGCCGTGCGTCAGGCGATCTCGCTCAATGACGCAAGGAACAAGCGGCATAGTTGTTCCATGCCGAGCCGGTCATCCTCGTCAAAACGCGCCGGCAGCGGACTGTCCACATCCCAGACGCCGATCAGGCCGCCGCTCGCGTCGAACAGCGGCACCACGATTTCCGAACGCGACGCCGCGTCGCAGGCGATGTGACCGGGAAACGCATGCACATCGGCGACAACCTGGGTCTGCCGCGTCACCGCGGCCGTGCCGCACACACCCTTGCCGAGCGCGATGCGCACGCAGGCCGGTTTGCCCTGGAACGGGCCGACCACGAGTTCGGTGCCGTCGAAGAAATAGAAACCGCACCAGTTGAGGCCGTCGAGACTGTGGAAGACCAGTGAAGCAAAGTTCGCGGCATTGGCCGTTCGATCGTGCTCGCCCTGCAGCAGCCCCCTCATCTGTTCGCTCAACCCCTGGTACAGCTCGGTCTTGTTGGCGGCAGCCAGCGGTGCGGCATCGAACATGAGAGGTTCCGGCGACAGTCGGACACCTAGTGTAAACGACCGTCGCGCCGGTAGGACCGGTCGGCTCCGCGCGCGACGATGACCTTGGTACCGGCGATGTGGTCGTGCAGACAGCGCCGGTCCGCACGGAAGATCAGCAGCGGGTTGAGCAGACCGACGACGACGCCGAGGATCGGAATCTGGCCGACGGCCTGCAGCGGCAGGTAGCGCAGCGCGAGCAGACGCCACAGCGGTGGCTTGTTGCCTTCCAGATCGACGATGCGGATATCCATCACGCGCTTGCCCCAGGTCTGGCCACTCTGATGCAGCGGCCCCCCTTGCACCGCAATGAAAACGATCAGGCCCAGCGCGCCCCAGAGCACCAGCGTCGTCGTAGGCAATCCGCTGCGGCCCGCACTCATCGCCGCCGGCAGCAAACCGCCGAACCACTGGATCGGGAGCAGGATGACGAGCAGCAGCAGCCCATCGAGGATCGCGGCACCCAGCCGCACCCAGCGACCGGCCAGTGCATCAGACGGATCGTCGACCGCATCGGCGATGCGCGTGGTGGGATCCGCGTAGGGATTGTTCTCGTCCATGGCCGGCTCCTGGCAAGTCAGTCCGAGTCTGCCGCGACGGACGTCGGCCCACCAGCCTCGCGCGGCGATGCGATACTGCGCATTCGCGCGGCCGCCGCCGCAAGGAACCGATCAAGGCATGCCACGCAGCGTCTTCATAACCGGCACTGACACCGGCATCGGCAAGACCCAGGCCAGCGTCACGCTGCTGCGCGCGATCGACGCACGCGGCCATCGCACCGCCGGCATGAAGCCCATCGCGAGCGGCTGCGAATGGATCGACGGGCGCTGGAGCAACGAGGATGCGCGCGCGCTGCGCGCGGCTACGCCGCAGCCGTCGTCCTATGCGCTGACCAATCCCTATGCGCTGCGCGACGCGGTCGCGCCGCATCTCGCCGCGGCCGCGCAGGGCATCACGATCGAACTCGAACCGATCCGGGCTGCGTATGACGCCCTGCGCGCAGAAACCGACTGCGTCGTCGTCGAAGGCGCCGGCGGCTGGTCTGTACCGCTGTCGGCCACGCTGATGCAGGCAGACATCCCGCGCGCGCTGGAACTTCCGGTCATCCTCGTCGTCGGCCTGCGCCTGGGC
>JAAFHE010000623.1 GCA_013298265.1 Lysobacterales bacterium
CGTTGAGTAATACGCGCCGGACTGACGTCCCGGCGGACGAACCCGCTGCCGCTGCATCGGGCAGGCGGATCAACGCAAGGAACGTGCCTCGAGGGCCAGAACGAACACACGCCGACGCAGCTACCTGAGGTGCAGCACTCGGAACCGGCGGCGCAATCATTGTTGCGTCTATTGCAGCGCAAAAACCGCGGGCGCGATCCGAGGCTATACTCGCCCGGTAGGTCTGCTGTACTTCCGCTTGAGTGTGCCGTCAGGTTCGCCAGCCCCAGGGGAAAGGGCCGTCGAACTGGGGGATTGCGTGTCCGGAAGCTGACTGCCCTCTGCCAGCAGGAGCAGTTACGTTAACTGCGCGTCCGGAGCATCGATTCCACCCACCTGCCGGCCCATTCGGTTTCTTCGGCACATGGGTGTGATGGGAGGATTCGATGCTGCAACAGTACGGTTTGTGGATTGCCCTGGCGTGTGCGCTACTGGCCCTCGCCTATGGCGGCTGGTCGATTAGCTGGATCATGGCCAAGCCGGCCGGCAACGAACGCATGCAGGAGATCGCGGCGGCTATCCAGCAAGGGGCACGCGCTTATCTGAACCGGCAATACGCGACCATAGCCGTGGTCGGTGTCGTGCTGTTCGTCGTCGTGGGTTTTGCGCTGCACTGGTCAACCGCGATCGGCTTTGCGATCGGCGCGATCCTGTCCGGACTCGCCGGCTACATCGGCATGAACATCTCGGTCCGCGCGAACGTGCGCACCGCCGAAGCGGCGCGCAGCGGCATCAGCGCCGCGCTCGACGTTGCGTTCCGCGGCGGCGCGATTACCGGCATGCTCGTGGTAGGCCTTGGCCTGCTCGGTGTAGCGGGCTACTACGCCGTACTTCTGCAGCTCGGCTACAGTGTCAACGACGCGCTGCACGCGCTGGTCGGATTCGCCTTCGGTTCGTCGCTGATCTCGATCTTCGCGCGCCTCGGCGGCGGCATCTTCACCAAGGGAGCTGACGTCGGCGCCGATCTGGTCGGCAAGGTGGAAGCCGGCATTCCGGAAGACGATCCGCGCAACCCGGCTGTGATTGCCGACAATGTCGGCGACAATGTCGGCGACTGTGCCGGCATGGCGGCGGACCTGTTCGAAACCTATGCGGTCACGGTCATCGCGACCATGCTGCTCGGCGGCGTCATGGCGGCGAAGATCGGCATTGACGCGGCAACTGCCGCACTCTATCCGCTGGTGCTTGGCGGCGTGTCCATCATTGCGTCGATCATCGGCACCTTCTTCGTGAAGACCAAGCCAGGCGCGAAGATCATGAACGCGCTGTACGCGGGCGTGATCGTGTCCGGCGTGCTCGCCGCCATCGCGTTCTACCCGATCACAACGGCGTTCATGGCCACGGCCATCGTCGGTCCGATGAAGATCTACGGCTGCGCCCTGATCGGCCTGGCCCTGACGGCAGCCATGGTAGTCATCACCGAGTACTACACCGCGACCGAATACGGCCCGGTCCGTCATGTGGCGAAAGCATCCACCACAGGTCATGCCACCAACATCATTGCCGGCATCGGAATCTCGATGAAGTCATGCGCCTGGCCGGTACTCGCGGTGTGCGCCTCAATCTGGGGTTCCTTCCATCTCGGCGGGCTTTATGGCATCGCGATCGCCGCGACTTCGATGCTCTCCATGACCGGCATGATCGTCGCCCTCGACGCCTATGGTCCGATCACCGACAACGCCGGCGGCATCGCCGAGATGGCCGAGCTACCGCCGGAAGTGCGCGCTGTGACCGACCCGCTCGACGCCGTGGGTAACACCACCAAGGCGGTAACCAAGGGTTACGCGATCGGTTCGGCTGGCCTGGCCGCGCTCGTGCTGTTCGCCGACTACACCCATAACCTGGAAGCCGCCGGCAAGATTGCGACCTTCGATCTGTCCAACCACCTGGTCATCATCGGCCTGTTCCTGGGCGGACTGATCCCGTACCTGTTCGGCGCAATGGCTATGGAAGCAGTGGGCCGCTCAGCGAGTGCCGTGGTCGAAGAAGTCCGCCGGCAGTTCCGCGAAATCCCCGGCATCATGGAAGGCACCGCCAAGCCCGACTATTCGCGCGCAGTCGACATGCTGACCAAGGCAGCGATCAAGGAAATGATGTGGCCGTCGCTGCTGCCGGTCGGCGCGCCGATCGCCGTCGCATTCCTGCTCGGGCCGCAGGCACTGGGCGGTCTTCTGATCGGCACCATCGTCACCGGTCTGTTCGTGGCCATCTCGATGACCACCGGCGGCGGCGCCTGGGACAACGCCAAGAAATACATCGAGGACGGCCACCACGGCGGCAAGGGTTCCGATGCGCACAAGGCGGCGGTGACAGGCGACACGGTCGGCGATCCGTACAAGGACACCGCAGGTCCTGCGGTCAACCCGCTGATCAAGATCATCAATATCGTGGCGCTGCTACTGGTGCCCTTGCTGTAGTCGTCAGATCTGCGCCACCCGGAATTGTCCGGCGCTAGTAGTCTGGAACGCCTGCATCGTGCAGGCGTTCTTCTTTTCGGGACCGCCTATCCGCTACGGCAAGTGAACGAAGGAGGGCTCCCAGGTCCGCATTGGTGCGCCGCAGCAGGGTTTTGTCTTATCCTTCGCGCCCTTCTGCCCCGCCCGGGGCTTCATCCTGGAAACTGCAATGGGTCTGGATCGCGTCCCCACCGGCAAAGATGTGCCGCACGAAATCAACGTCATCATCGAAATCCCCAAGGATGCGGAACCGGTGAAGTACGAGGTCGACAAGGCCAGCGGCGCGATCTTCGTCGACCGCGTCCTGTCGACCCCGATGCGCTACCCCTGCAACTACGGCTACGTGCCGAACACCCTGGGCGGCGACGGCGATCCGCTTGACGCGCTGGTAATCCTGCCGCTGCCGCTGGTGCCGGGTGCTGTGATCCGCTGCCGCCCGGTTGGCGTGCTCCGCATGACTGACGAAGCCGGCAGCGACGAGAAGCTGGTCGTGGTGCCGATTTCCAAGGTATTCGCCGGCTATGCACACATCGAGGATATCAAACAGGTATCGGCTCACTGGCTCGAACGCATCGGCCATTTCTTCGAACACTACAAGGACCTGGAAAAGGGCAAGTGGGTCAAGGTTGACGGCTGGGACGGCGCGGACGGCGCCAAGAAGGATGTGCTTGACGGCATCGCGCGCTACGAGGCGGACCAGACAGGCTGAGGCTTCAGTCCGGGGCATCCATGAAAAAAGCGGCCGAT
>JAAFHE010000625.1 GCA_013298265.1 Lysobacterales bacterium
CGCAACTGCGGCGCATACGGCATGACGAAGCGCAGCGGGTCGATCAGGTGCGGTGGCAGCACCTCGTGCTGCTGCAGCGATTTGCGCACGAGGCCGAAGGGGTAGTACTCAAGGTAGCGCAGGCCGCCGTGGGTCAGTTTGGCGCTGGCCGAAGACGTAGGCGCGGCGAGGTCGTCCTGCGCACAGAGCACGACGCGCAGACCGCGCCCGGCCGCGTCGCGCGCAATGCCGGCGCTGTTGATGCCGCCGCCGACCAGGAGCAGATCGCAGTCGGACACCGGGGCGGACGCCATCGGGGATCAGTTCTCGGTCACGCGCAGTCCCGTCGCGGAATGCGGCGCTCGGGCTAACGCGCCAGCGCCGGGCCACCTACAATCGCTGACCGACTGAGGGAAGGGGAACGTGAGCGCAAAACACGGAAGTTCCTCCGAGTACCGGCCCGCGACCTTCGCGCGCGCCGTCGGGATCTGGACGGTGCTGCTCGTCGGCTCGATCGCCGCACTGTTCGCCGCCCTGCTCATCGGCAGCAGCGACATCACGGTGCGCGATTCGATCGCGGCGCTGTTCGGGCAGGGCGATATGCTCGCCGCCACGGCGGTCTACCAGCTACGGCTGCCGCGGGCGCTTGCGGCGTTCGGCACCGGTGGCCTGCTCGCGGTTTCCGGCTGCCTGATGCAGGTGCTGCTGCGAAACCCGCTCGCGGATCCGTACATCCTCGGCTTGTCGGGGGGCGCGGCGGTCGGCGCGCTCGGCGCCATGCTGCTCGGCGCGGGCGTGTTCGCGGTGACCGCAAGCGCAGCAGCGGGCGCGCTCGCCTCGAGCCTGCTGGTTTTCGTGCTCGCCAGTCGCGATCTGGCGCGGCTGCGGATTTCCACCACGGTCGTCGATTCGCCCCGGCTGCTGCTGACCGGTGTGATGCTCGCGGCCGGGTGGAGCGCCGTGGTGACGCTGATCCTCGTGCTCGCACCCGAGCGGAACCTGCGCGGCATGCTGTTCTGGGCGATGGGCGATCTCGGCGGCGTGCAAAACTACGCGCCGGTGCTGATCGCGCTGGCCGTGCTGCTGCTCGCCATCGGGCCGCTGCTGCGCCAGTTCAATGTGCTGCTGCGCGGCGACGCCGTCGCGGCGACCCTCGGCGTGCGCGTCGCCCCCCTCAAGAGCCTGATCTTCGTCGCCGCCTCGATAGCGACGGCGACCGCCGTCACGACGGCCGGGACGATCGGCTTCGTCGGCCTGGTCGTGCCGCACGCATTGCGGCTTCTGATCGGCAACGACCAGCGCGTGCTCGTGCCGGCGTGTGCGATCGCCGGCGGCGGGCTGCTCGTGGTGGCCGACACGATCGCGCGCACCATCGTCGATCCGCAGCAGCTGCCGGTCGGCGTCGTGACCGCGTTCGTCGGTGTTCCGGCCTTCCTGACGTTGCTGCTGCGCGGACGCTGAGCCAATGACCGACGCGTCCGGATCGCCCCGCCTCGAACTGCGCAACCTCGGCCTGCGCGTGGCAGGCCGCGACCTGATCCGCGCACTCGACCTACGCGTCAACGCCGGCGAGATGTGGTGCGTCCTCGGCGCCAACGGCAGCGGCAAGTCCACGCTGCTGAACGGACTCGCCGGCCTGCAACGGATTCACCAGGGAACCGTGGCGTTTTCCGGACGCGACGCATCGCGCATGGATCCGCTGCAGCTGGCGCGGACGCGCGGGTTCATGCCGCAGACGTTCAGCGACGCGTTCAGCAGCAAGGTCCTGGATGTCGTGCTGTCCGCGCGTCATCCGCGGCTCTCGCTGTGGGAATGGGGCGGCGATGAAGACCACTCGGTCGCGCTCGCGGCACTCGCCGCCGTCGGCATGAGCGAGTTGATTGGACGCGACGTCACGACCTTGTCCGGCGGCGAGCGGCAGCGCGTGGCCATCGCGACACTGCTCGCACAACAGGTCGACGTGATGCTGTTGGACGAGCCGACCGCGTCGCTCGATCTGCACCACCAGATTCTGGTGCTCGCCCATCTCCAGGCACTCGCGCGCGATGGCAAGGCCATCGTCTACTCGATCCACGACCCCCACCTCGCGTACGAGTATTCGACCCATGGCATCCTGCTGCTCGGTGACGGCACGCTGATGCATGGACCGATTCGCGAAGTCATGAGCGGGGCTTCGTTGTCGACCGCGTTCCGCCACCCGATTTCCGAGAAGCTCGTCGATGGCGAGGTCTTTTTCGTCGCGGACCGCACGCACAGCGCGCCGCCGCCCTAGTCTCCCGCCGAACCAAGGACAGGTCATGCAACGTATAGCGACAATCGCCCGCACGATCACCCGGCGGGTCCTGCATGCCGGTGTCATCGGTCTTGCGCTGTCGACGCTGGCGATCCGCGCGCACGCCGGCGATGCCATCAGCGTCGTCGACGATTCCGGCCGCACGGTCACACTGAGCGCGCCGGCGCATCGCATCGTCAGCCTCGCGCCGAGCACGACCGAACTGCTGTTCGCCGCGGGCGCCGGACGCTACGTGGTCGGCACGTCGAGCTATTCGGACTATCCCCCGGAAGCCACGCAGATCGTGCAGGTCGGCGATGCGATGATGATCAACATGGAACGCATCGTCAGCCTGAAGCCGGACCTGATCATCGTCTGGTCGCATGTCGATTCGGCGGCGGTGCTGGAAAAACTCCAGGTCCTCGGCATCCCGGTGTACTACAGCGAGCCGCGGCGGATCGCCGATATCGCGAAATCGATCATCGACATGGGAACGCTCGCGGGCACGACGGCCCAGGCCCGGCCTGTCGCCGACGCATTGAACGAGCGCTTCGGCGCGCTGCGCAGCCAATACGCCGCACGGCCGCCGATTCGCGTGTTCTACCAGGTGTGGGAACGTCCGCTGATGACAGTCAACGGCCAGCAGATGATCAGCGATGCGATTGAACTTTGCGGCGGTGTGAACATTTTCGAAAACCTCACGGCGACCGTGCCCACGGTCAATCGCGAAGCGGTTGTCGCGGCGAACCCCGACGTCATCGTCACCTACGACGGCGAGACCGAAGACGCCCTCGCGGGGTGGAAGACGCTGACGACGATGCACGCGACGGCCTGGGGCAATCTCGTCGCACTGTCGACACCGACGCTGGGCCGGTCCTCGCCGCGGTTTGTCGAAGGCGTGGAGAATCTCTGCATCGAACTGGATCGCGCGCGCGCGCGGCGGCCTGCCGCGAAGTGAGCGATCGGCGGGACCGGGCAGGTGTTCCGCGTG
>JAAFHE010000624.1 GCA_013298265.1 Lysobacterales bacterium
CGTGATCGCCGCCGCGTTCGCCGCACTCGGCGTGTTCAGCGTGCGGCGGCTGTCGCCGCGCTATCCGAAGATCGCCGCCTGATGGACAGCGTGATCAGCCTGCAGCAGGTCGGCGTCGCTTTCAGCGTGCAGCGGCGTTTGCGCGGCGCGCGCCACTGGGCCTTGCAGGACGTCAGTCTGGAACTCGAGCGCGGCCGCCGCCTCGGCGTGGTCGGGCGCAATGGCGCCGGCAAGAGCACCTTGCTGCGTGTGCTCGCCGGCATTCTCGAGCCCGACCGCGGCCGCATCGCACGCGCGGACATCAGCTGCCAGCTATTGTCGCTGTCATTGGGTTTCGTGCCGCACCTGTCGGGCCGCGACAACGCCATCCTCTGCGGCCTGCGTCTGGGCCTGCGTCGGCGCGAGATCGATACGCGGCTTGCCGCGATCCACGACTACGCCGAACTCGGCGATTTCTTCGACCAGCCGGTTGCGAGCTATTCCAACGGGATGCTGCTGCGGCTCGGATTTTCGGTCGCCTTGCAGATTCAGCCCGACGTGCTGCTGCTCGACGAACTGCTTGCGGTCGGCGACGCCGAGTTCCAGCGCAAGTCCTCGCAGGCGATCCACGAACGCATCCACGCCGGCACGACGGTCGTTCTGGTCAGCCACGACGAAGACAAGATCG
This sequence comes from Lysobacterales bacterium, assembly GCA_013298265.1. Taxonomy (GTDB): domain Bacteria; phylum Pseudomonadota; class Gammaproteobacteria; order Xanthomonadales; family Rhodanobacteraceae; genus Tahibacter. The sequence continues at coordinate 668 of JAAFHE010000624.1, forward strand.
CCGATCTCTGCGATCGCGTGCTGTGGATGGAGCAGGGCCGCAGCGTGATGTACGGGGATTGCGCCACGGTGCTGGCGGCGTATCGCGCGGCGGCGAAGTCGTGAGCGGCACGGCGCTGCGCTGCGTGAGGCTGTGCGCAAGCGCGGACGTCGATACCTCGGACGAAAAAACGCCGGCACGAGGCCGGCGTGGAGTGATGCAAAAGCGGTGCTGGGTCGGTGCGCGGCGCTCGTGAGCAGGTCCGCGCTACCGTTGACGGATCAGTGCTTGAGTGCCTTGCGCAGACGCTCCAGCGCCTGCAGCTGCGCCATGGCCTGGGCGAGTTCCGCCTGGGCCTGTGCGATTTCCAGCGCGTCGGTGCGGTTGGCGAGCGCGCGCTCGGCCGCTTCCTTGGCCTTGTTCGCAGCGGCTTCGTCGAGATCCTTGGCGCGGATCGCGGTGTCGGCCAGCACGGTGACGACCTGCGGCTGCACTTCGAGAATGCCGCCGGACACGTAGAAGAACAGTTCTTCGCCGTTTTCCAGGATCACGCGGACCTGGCCCGGCTTGAGGCGCGTGATCAGCGGCGCATGGCGCGGCGCGATGCCGAGTTCGCCGATCTCGCCGGTGGCCACGACCATCTGCGCCGCGCCATGGAAGATCTCTTCCTCGGCGCTGACGATGTCGCAACGGATGGTGCTGGTCATATCTGCCTCGCTGGAGTGCGCCGCGGTCTTTCAACGCGCGGCGCGAGTCCGGTCAATGTCGCTGCCCGATGTGGTCGAGGCCTGGATCAGGCCTTCTCGGCCATCTTCTTGGCTTTCTCGATCACTTCGTCGATGCCGCCGACCATGTAGAACGCCTGCTCCGGCAGATGGTCGACTTCGCCGTCGACGATCATCTTGAAGCCGCGGATCGTTTCCTTGAGCGAGACGTACTTGCCCGGCGAACCGGTGAAGACTTCCGCGACGTGGAACGGCTGCGAGAAGAAGCGCTCGCACTTGCGTGCGCGCGATACAGCCTGCTTGTCCTCTTCGCTCAACTCGTCCATGCCGAGGATGGCGATGATGTCCTTGAGTTCCTTGTAGCGCTGCAGCGTGCCCTGCACCTTGCGCGCGACTTCGTAGTGGTCGCTGCCGATCACGTTCGGGTCGAGCTGGCGGCTGGTCGAGTCCAGCGGGTCGACCGCCGGATAGATGCCCAGCGAGGCGATGTTGCGCGACAGCACGACGGTCGCATCGAGATGGGCGAACGTGGTCGCCGGCGACGGGTCGGTCAGGTCGTCCGCGGGCACGTAGACGGCCTGGATCGAGGTGATCGAGCCGGTCTTGGTCGAGGTGATGCGTTCCTGCAGCACGCCCATTTCCGCGGCCAGCGTCGGCTGGTAGCCCACGGCGGACGGCATGCGGCCGAGCAGTGCCGACACTTCGGTACCGGCCAGCGTGTAGCGGTAGATGTTGTCGACGAACAGCAGCACGTCACGACCCTTGCCCGACGCGTCCTTCTCGTCGCGGAAGTACTCGGCCATGGTCAGGCCGGTCAGCGCGACGCGCAGGCGGTTGCCCGGCGGCTCGTTCATCTGGCCGTACACCATCGTGACCTTGTCGAGCACGTTGGAGTCTTTCATCTCGTGGTAGAAGTCGTTGCCCTCGCGGGTACGCTCGCCCACGCCGGCGAACACGGACAAGCCCGAGTGCGCCTTGGCGATGTTGTTGATGAGCTCCATCATGTTGACGGTCTTGCCGACGCCGGCGCCGCCGAACAGGCCGACCTTGCCGCCCTTGGCGAACGGGCAGACCAGGTCGATGACCTTGATGCCGGTTTCCAGCAGTTCGTTGCTCGAGGACTGCTCGGCGTAGCTCGGCGCGGCGCGGTGGATGACCCAGCGTTCCTGCTCGCCGATCGGGCCGCATTCGTCGATGGGATTGCCCAGGACGTCCATGATGCGACCGAGCGTCTTCACACCGACCGGCACCTTGATGCCTTCGCCGGTGTTGACCGCGATCAGGTTGCGCTTGAGTCCGTCGGTGGAGCCCAGGGCGATCGTGCGCACGATGCCGTCGCCGAGCTGCTGCTGCACTTCCAGCGTGATTTCGGTGCCTTCGACCTTGAGTGCGTCGTACACCTTCGGTACCTGGTCGCGCGGGTATTCGACGTCGACCACGGCGCCGATGATCTGAACAACTTTGCCCTGGCTCATAGGGAAACTCCGATGCTTTGAACTGTTTTACGGCGAAACCCGTTGGTCTGCCGTTTGGTTGAGTTGAGAGTGAAGAGAAGTGGGAAATGAGTGGTCGCGATTCCGCGCACGCTTACTCGTTTCTCACATCGTTTCCCTCTTTCCTGTTTTCACACCGCGGCCGCGCCGCCGACGATTTCCGAGATTTCCTGCGTGATCGCGGCCTGGCGTGCCTTGTTGTAGATCAGCGACAGCGATTCGATCGCCTTGGTCGCGTTGTCGCTGGCGGATTTCATCGCGACCATGCGCGCGGCATGTTCGCTGGCGAGGTTTTCCAGCGTCGCCTGGTAGACCAGCGATTCGATGTAGCGCGTCAGCACGTGATCGAGGACGGCTTCCGGATCCGGCTCGTAGATG
>JAAFHE010000626.1 GCA_013298265.1 Lysobacterales bacterium
CCTGGTGTTCGGCATCCGTACGGCCCTCGCCGCCCGCCGCAACAGCCGTTCGACCGCGCAGGAAACGCCGTACGTGGCAGCATCGACGGTGGGCGCGTGACACGGCACTCCGCAAGCGCAGCGCTGTCCGCCCTGCGCACCGCGCTGCGCCGGTTCTGGCGAGCGCTCAACGAAACCGCGCGGCTGGCGGTCGGCGTGCCCGACTACGGCACCTACCTGCGCCATCACGCGGCGCAGCACCCCGACACGCCGCCACTGAGCTACGAAGCCTTCTTCGCCGACCGCCTCGAAGCGCGCTACGGCCGCGGGCGCTCGCGTTGCTGTTGAGCTGACGCTGCTGCGGAACTGCAAAATCGCCCAATGCCGCCGTGATAGAGCCCTCCCCTTCAAGGGGAGGGTTGGGTGGGGATGGTGTTTGCCGAGACACCAAGGCAATGCGTGAAGCCGTTGCTCAAGCCGAAACTTGGGCGTTTCCCTCGCGACTTAAATCAAGATCAGCACCATCCCCACCCAACCCTCCGGCCCGTTGGGCGTTCAGGGCAATCAGAACCTTCGGTTCTGAGCGATTGCCCTTCATCCCCTTGAAGGGGAGGGCTTAAAGCTCGCCGCGCTTAATCGACGCGCCAGAACGCCGCAGTATCCAGCGCCGCGCTCACACGGGATAATCGGCGGCCCACCCGCCTGGAAACGCCTGCTGATGCATTTCACCCCCGGTCAACGCTGGATTTCCAATGCCGAACCCGAACTCGGGCTGGGCACCATCTTGCGCATCGAGGGGCGCAGCATCCAGGTCCTGTTCGCAAAAGCCGGCGTGCTGCGGCATTACGCGGCCCATGCGGCGCCGCTGGTACGCGCGGAGTTCCGCGTCGGGCAGAAGGTCAGCGGCAAGGGCGACAGCTTCACCGTCGAACGCGTCGAGACCCACCAGGGCCTGCTGCACTACCACGGCGGCGGCCACGACCTGGTCGAGGGCGAGCTCGACGACGTGCAAAGCCTGTCGCAGGCCGACGAACGCCTGCTGTCGGGCCGCCTGGACCGGCCCGACCGCTTCGATTTCCGCCTCGAAGCACTGAATCGCCGCGCCGGTGCACGCCGCGGCATCGATTTCGGCCTTGGCGCCGCGCGCATCGCGCTGGTGCCGCACCAGCTACGCGTCGCGCAGATCGGCGCGAGCCGCCGCCCGGTACGCGTGCTGCTCGCCGACGAGGTAGGCCTCGGCAAGACCATCGAAGCCGGCATGATCCTCGCGCGCCTGCTCGCCGCCGGCCGCGTCGAGCGTGTAATCGTGGTACTGCCCGAGCCGCTGGTCTACCAGTGGTTCGTCGAGCTGCTGCGGCGCTTCAATCTGCAATTTTCCATTTTTGACGAAGAACGCTGCGCGGCCATCGAAGTCGCCGGCGACGCGCGCAATCCGTTCGAGGACGAGCAGCTGGTCATCACCGACCTGGCCTTCCTTGCCGGTCACGCCCGCCGCGCCGAACAGGCCATCGCCGCCGGCTGGGACCTGCTCGTCGTCGACGAAGCGCATCACCTCGCCTGGACGCCGCAGGCGGCCAGCCCGGAATATGCCCTGATCGAAACCCTGGCCTCGACCACGCCAGGCGTGATCCTGCTGACCGCGACGCCTGAACAGCTCGGCCGCACCGGCCATTTCGCGCGCCTGCGCCTGCTCGACCCGGCGCGCTACCACGATCTCGCGCGCTATACCGCCGAGGCCGACGGCTATCTCAAGCTGTCGCAGATCGCGGCCAAGCTCGGCGACGGCGAAGCACTCGATGCAGCCGAGCGTGCCGAACTCGCGCTGCGCCTGGGCGAAGACGCCTCCAGCCTTGCGCTGCTCGACACGCTGGACAGCGACGCCTCCGCCGCGAGCGCGCTGCTCGACGCCTTGATCGACCGCCACGGCACCGGCCGCGTGATGTTCCGCAACCGCCGCGCCGTCGTCGGCGGATTTCCGCGGCGCGTGGCGAACATCGAGATTCTCGACGGCGTCGACCTGTCCGACGACGAGCGCCAGCGCCTGCTGACCGAATTCCTGTCCGACATCCAGCAGCCGCCGTCGCAGCACGAATACGACTACCTCGCCGACCCGCGCCTGGCCTGGCTCATCGGCGTGCTGGAAAAATTCCCGCGCGACAAATTCCTGCTGATCTGCCGCAGCCAGGCCAAGGTGCTGGCGCTGGAAGAAGCCGTGCGTACGCGCAGCGGCATCAACCTCGCGCGATTCCACGAAGGCCTGTCGATCATCCACCGCGACCGCAACGCGGCTTATTTCGCCGATCCCGAAGGCGCGCGCCTGCTGATCTGCTCGGAGATCGGCTCGGAAGGCCGCAATTTCCAGTTTGCGCATCATCTGATCCTGTGGGACGTCCCGCTGGATCCGGACCTGCTGGAACAGCGCATCGGCCGTCTGGACCGCATCGGCCAGCAGCACGACATCGAACTGCACGCCGTCGCCTACAGCGGCAGCGCGCAGCACGTGCTGCTGCGCTGGTACCAGGAAGGACTGGACGCGCTGCGCCTGAGTCCCGCCGACGGCCGTGAGCTGTACAAGCGCTTCGGCGCCGACCTGGCCGAACGCGCGGCGATGCACGCGATGGAAGGCACCGACCCGGACCAGGAACTGGATTCGCTGATCGCCGAGACGCGCGCCACGCACGAGGAGCTGTCGCGCCTCGTGCATGCGGGCCGCGACCGCCTGCTCGAACTCGCCAGCGCGCGCGAGGCGCGCGAGGAAACCCTGCGCGAGGCGCTGACCGCGGTCGACGCGGACCTCGAAACCGAGGACTTCATCCTGCGCCTGTTCGAACAGTTCGGCATCGAGAACGAGGAAATCGCGCCGCGCACCTGGGTGCTCGATCCCGAATACGTCAGCACCGAGGGCCTGTCCGGCCTCAAGGACGGCCCGCAGCAGATCACCTTCGACCGCGCCACGGCGCTCGCGCGTGAAGACCTGCCGCTGCTGCGCAACGACCATCCGCTGGTGATCGGCGCGCTGGACCTGCTGCTCGAAGGGGAACAGGGCAACGCCGCGTTCCTCGTCGACGACGCGCTGCCGCCGCGCACGGTGCTGATCGAGGCGGTCTACGTGCTCGAATGCATCGCCCAGCGCAGCCTCGGCATCGACCGCTTCCTGCCGCCGATGCCACTGCGCGTCGTCGTCGACACGCGGCTGCAGGCGCGCGAGTACAAGCCCAATCCGGTCTCGCTGAAGAAATCCGTCGACCGCGCAATCGATTT
>JAAFHE010000063.1 GCA_013298265.1 Lysobacterales bacterium
TGCGCGACCGCACGAGCGCGCACTTCGGCGCGATCGCGCTCGGCAAGTTCCTCGGCACGAATGCGCTCGGCAGCAACGGCCCTGGCCTGCGCAGCCTCTTCCTCGGCGCGCTGTTCGGCATCGAGGCGAGCCTGCTCGGCCGCTTCCTCGGCGCGGCGCTCGGCCTCGAGGCGCGCCGCTTCGGCGGCTTCCTGGTCGGCACGGGCCTGCGCCTCGGCGTCAGCCCGGGCTTGCGCCGCGGCGCGTTCGGCGGCTTCGGCGCGGGCGCGCGCCGCTGCTTCGCGTTCGGCCTGCGCGGCAGCTTCGGCTTCGGCGCGGGCGAGCTCGGCTTCCTGTGCGGCTTGTGCTTCGGCGCGCGCTTCGGCTTCGGCGACGCCGGCCAGCAGGGCATCGAGCTCCGCCGCGTCGTAGCTGATGGCATCGGCGGACAGGCTGTGCGTCTCAGCGATGGCCCGGTTTTCGTCGGTGGAGAGGCCCTCGAATGCGTTGCCACTCGATACCGGAGTGACCGAGGCGAGCATGGCATCGAATTCCGCCTGCTCGACGCTGGAGAACAAGCTGTCGAGCGCAGCAGCGTCGCCACTGCTGTCGCCGCTGTCGAGCGGCAGCGAATCGTTGTCGGCGTCCGCATCGGCACTCTCGGCCGACTGCAGTTCAGTGAAATCGAGTTTGGCCAGATCGTCGAGCGACAGCTCCTCGTCCTGCAGTGCTGGCGACATGCCGGCATCGACAGAGGCGTCGCGCCCAGCGCTGACGGCCGCGGCCGGAATCTCGCCGGCGAAGCTGTCCGCGAGCGCGGAGCTCAGTTCTTCGGCGGACATGTCCTGCGCATCGGCAATAGCGGTCGTGTCGCTGGAGTCGCCGAAATCGAAGATAAATTCCGCCGCTTCAGCGCTCGCTGCAGCCGGCCCGATGTCGGCGACGGTCGCAGCGGCAAACGCGACCGCATCGCCGACCGGCGCAGCAACGTGGCCGCCCTGCGCGTCGGGATCGACCAGCTCCTTGCCCTCGTCGCCAAGGCCATCGTCGTCATGCGGCACGTAGAGCGTATGGGCGAGTTCGGGTTCGGGCAGGTCGTCGCGCAGCGCGACGATGCGGTCGATCAGCGCATCGGATTCGGGCAGCTCGATCTGGCCGCGCTCAAGCGACAGCATGACGTGGCGCACGAGGGCGCTGGCGTCGCGCAGCGCGGCGAGACCGGACGGCTCCGGCGCGGCTTCGCGCGCGCGCAGGCGCTTGACGTAGCCCTCCAACGGCGCCAGCACATGGCTGATGACCGGAATGTCGACCATCGCAATGGCGCCGTGCAAGGTATGCACGGAGCGCAGCAATGTATCGGTTGCCACATGTGGCGATTGCGCCGAGCTTTCGACGAAGCCGTCGATGATCGCCAGGTGCTGGCTGACTTCGCTGCGCAGGATGTCGAACAGGACAGGATCGATGTTCGGCAGCGGACCGAAGCTCGGCAGCTTGTCGCCGGGCGTTTCGTCCACGGCGGGCTCGAGCACGACCTCGCGTTCGATATCCAGCGTCCGGGTCAGCTCGACGGCCGGCAGTTCGACGGGGACGGCGGTCACCTCGGGTTCGACCGGCACTTCGATCAGGCGCGTGATCTTGCGCTTGACGATCTTGGTGCGCTTGCGTGCGGGCGCGAGCCATGCCTCCTCGCCGGCGATGAGCTTGTCGGCCACGGCCATGATGCCGGCGATGTCCGCCGTGGGCGCGCCTTCGCCGCGCAGCGCCGCGAGCAGTTCGGGCAGCGCGGCGACAGCCTGGTCGGCCAGCGTGATGACCGGCGCGTTCGGCTGTATGGACTTGTCGAGCACGCGGTTGAGCATGTTCTCGACTTTCCAGCTGAACTCACCCAATGCCATGGCGCCGACGAGCCGGCCCGAACCCTTGAGTGTGTGGAACGAGCGACGCACCGGCTTGAGGCGCTCGAAGTCATGCAGATCGGACTTCCACAGCGGCATGTGCCGGTTGAGGTTTTCGATTTCCTCCTGCACCTCCTCGACGAAGACCTCGCGAATCTCCTCGTCGATGTCGTCGGAAGCGACAGCCTGGAAACTCGCGTCGGAGGCGGCGGTGTCGGCAGCGTCCTCCTCGACTTCCTCTTCGATTTCCTCTTCGATCTCGACGGTGCGGAAGCGCGGCGCTGGCGGTGACTGCGTGACCGGCGGCTGAGTCGGTTCGGTCTCGATGAAACGCAGGCCGGTCAGATCCTGCGCCGGTTTTTCGTAGGACGGCTGTTCGCCGACGACCAGGGCGTCGAGGTTTTCGCCAGACGCGATCTCGACGGCGAATTCGAGTTCATGCAGCGGTTCCGGTGCGGCGGCCACGGGTTCGGATGCGGCCGGCTCGACATCGGGCAGGCCCAGCCGCGCGATGTAGTCGTCGACGTCGTTGCCCAGACCCATCTCGACGCTGGGCATGTTCGCGTCGTCAGAGGTGAATTCGATCTCGCCGCGCGCAGAGCGCTGGCGCGAACCCGGCAGAGTTTCGGCGAACGATACGAACTCGCCGATGGACAGATCGGCCGCACGCGCTTCCGGCGCGCTGAGCGGGGTGAATTCCAGCGGGGCAGCAGCGAGCGAGGCAGCAGCGAGCGGGGCCTGCGTCTGGTCCGCCGCGCGCGGCGCTTGCGACGACGCGGAAACGTCGGTCGCGGGCGGCGGCGGCGGCGGATCCTGCCCATCGCCGGGCAGCGGCGCGCGCGACGGCGGCGGCGGCTCGGGCGCATCGCCGTCGTCTTCCGGGACAGGCCAGTAGCCCAGCGCTTCAAGGCTCTCCGTGGTGACGTCGAGAATCTTCTCGCGGCCGGCGCGCTGGTCGCGCGTGGCTTCAAGGTAATACTCGATCGAGGCGATGGTGTCGGCCAGCTTGTCCATCTGCTCGGCCGTGGGCACGCGGCGCCAGCGCAGCAGTTCGACTTCGATGAAGCGCACCAGACCGTGCATGAGCTGCGCCGGCCGGTGCAGGTCGAGCATGCGCAGCGCGCCGGACACTTCGTCCAGCAGGCGCGGGATTTGCTCGACCTTGGCGTGATCCCAGGGCGACTCGATGAAGGCGACGATGTCGTTCTTGGCCTGGGCCAGATTCGTCGTCGCTTCCTTCATCAGCGCATCGAGAATCTTGCGCACCTCTGCCTTCGGCAGCTCCATGCCGCCGCGGCCGGTGTCTTCCGGCGTGTCGGCGCCAAGGCGCTCGATGTGATCGTCGAGCGAAGCCTCGACGTAGAGCAGCGCGCCGGCGACGTCGAGCAGCGTGCTCTCATCGGGCGTGCGTGTCTTGTTCGCGATCTCCTCGACGATACCGCGCTGTTCGATCACGACCCGGCGCGGAACGCCGAGGCCGAGCATCCCGAGCGTGTCGCCGACGCGGTCGAGCACGTCGACCTGGGCCATGAGCTCGGCCGGATCGTTGCCCTGGGCGCGCAGGAAGATATCCAGCGCTTCCTTCACGCGCAGCAGGTCGTCCTTGATCGCGAGCGACACCGTGTCGAGCAGCGCGCGATTGTGGCCCGAGATCGAACCCTTGGCGTGTTCGAGCTCCTTCTCGCTCGGCAGCAGGGACTGCAGCCGGAAGGCCTGGCGCACGTCGGTCAGGCGCGGCGACTGGCCGTTGGCATGGGCGACGTAGTACAGCAGGTTCTTCAGCAGCTCGCGCGGCGGCGCGGACTGGAACGCGATTTCGCCGATCTCGACCAGGCGCTTGATCTCGCGGTCGACCTTGCCAAACAGCAGTTTCACCGCAGGGCTGGGTTCGATCGCTGCGACGCCGACGCCCTCGAGCACGGACTGCGCGATCCACCAGACCCGGCGCGGCTCGACGGCGTGGCTGATGGACTGGACGCGCGACAGCAGTTCGCCGAGCTTGCCGGTTTCGGCACGCGGATCGCTCGCGCGCAGGAATTTGAGCAGCGCGACCTGATAGGCGGTACGCAGGCGCCCAAGGCTGAGCTTGAGTTCGCCTTCGTTGAGCGGCTGCGCCGCGCCAACGGCGGTTGCGGGCAGCGGCAGGTTCAGGTCCGGCGAAAACAGCACGCTTTCGGAGAACAGCTCTTCGCCACGCACGGCGCGCAGATCGTTGAGCAGCGGCAGCAGGACGATCGGAATGTCCTTGTGCCCGCTCTGCAGTCGCTCCAGATAGTCCGGTAGCTGCACGATGCCGCGCATGAGCACGGAATAGGCTTCTTCTTTCTGGCGGATCTCGCCGTCGAGCAGGGTCTGCGCGAGGCGTTCCATTTCCTCGACCACCATGGACGCGCCGTACAGCTCGACCATGCGCAAGGTGCCCTGCACCTGATGCAGATAGGTCGCGCAGAAGCGCATGAGGCTGGAGTCGGCGGGATCGTCGACATAGGCCTCCAGCGCCTGGCGCGCCTGCTTCAGGGTCTCGTCCAGCTCCTGCTTGACCCAGTTGAGCGTGGTGAAGTCGATGTCGTCTTGCAGTCTCATGCGCTTTTCTCTCAACGGTTGCGCAGGAAGGCGAGCGCTTGCCGATGCGGCACGCGGCTCAAGGTAGGATGGGCGAAGCTGGTGACCTCGCCGGCGCCCAGCACCAGCAGACCGCCGGGCTTGAGCAATCCCGCCAGCGCCGTGAGCAGCTCACGCCGGCGATCCCGTGCAAAGTAAATCAATACATTTTGGCAAAAAATCAGATCAAGCCGCTTCAACGGCGCACGGGCGATGTCGAGCAGGTTGAACTGGGCGAAGCCGACGCGCTTGCGCAGCGCCTCGCGCACCTGGAACGAATCCGCGTCGATCTCGTCGACGTAGCGTTCGCGGTACTCCGGCGGAATTTCGGAAAACTTGCCGCGCGGATACAGGCCGGCGCGCCCGACCGACAGCGCCGGCTGGCTCACGTCGGTGGCGGTCACGCCGAAGTACACGCGCGACTCACTAAGCGCGCTGATGTGGCGATCCAGCACCATGGCCAGGGTATAGGCCTCCTCGCCGGTTGCGCAGCCCACGCTCCAGGCGTGCAGCGCGTCCTGGCTGCCGCTGCCGACCAGTCGCTGCAGCCACTCGCCGGCGATCAGGTCGAACGACGGCGGATGCCGGAAGAAATGCGTTTCGTGCACAGTGAGGCGATCGACCAGCGTGGTCCACTCGATAGCGCCTTCCGGCACCTTGTGCAGGTCGCGGTAATAGTCGTCGAAACGGGCATGCCCGGTCTCTCGCATGCGTCCACGCACCGCGGTGACGAGGAAAGGCTTCCTCGCCGGCGGAACGACGACGCCCGTGCGCCGTTCGAGCAGATCCGCCCAGCGCGCGAACTCGGCATCGTCCATGCCCGGGAGGGCAGAGAACGCCGACCAATTGCCGATCGCGAGGGCCATGCGCGCCTGCTCACCTCATCACGCACGAAACTGCGATGGCCTCTGGCGAGGCCCGCGGCTTCATGCTGTTGGAGCCCCCTTGCGTCAAGGGGGTGAAGAATGGGCGCTCAGAACCGAAGGTTCTGACCAGGCTGAACGCCCAGCGGGCCGGACCGGGCGGCCGACTGCAACCCAGACGGCTGGCGGGGTTGAGGGAGCATGCCGGCACGTTGCCAAGCCCGGCATTCATGGCTGAGGCAAGGTTCATCAGGTCGGCAGCTTGAAGTCCGCGACCGAACGGCGCAGGTCCGCGGCGAGCTGGGCCAGGTTACCGATCGATTCGGCGGTCTGGCTCGCACCGAGCGATGTCTGCGTCGTGATTTCCTGAATCACGTTCATGGTCGCCGAGATATTTGTCGCCGCAGCAGACTGCTGCCGCGCGGCCTCGGAGATGTTCTGAATCAGGTCGGCCAGATCGTTCGAGACCTTTTCAATCTCGCCCAGCGCAAGGCCGGCGTCCTCGGCCAGTCGTGCACCGGCCACCACTTCCGCCGTGGTCTGCTCCATCGAGCTCACCGCTTCGTTGGTGTCGGACTGAATCGTCTGCACCAGCGTTTCGATTCGCTTCGTCGCGTTCGATGCGCGTTCCGCCAGTCGCTGCACTTCGTCGGCCACGACCGCGAAGCCTCGGCCCGCCTCACCGGCCGAGGCCGCCTGGATGGCGGCGTTCAGGGCGAGGATGTTGGTCTGCTCGGCGATGTCGTTAATCAGTTCCACGATCGAGCCGATTTCCTGCGACGACTCGCCAAGACGCTTGATTCGCTTGGACGTCTCCTGGATCTGGTCACGGATCGAGTCCATGCCCTGAATCGTCTGGCGCACGATGGCCGCGCCCTTTGACGCGATCTGCACCGAGCGCTGCGCCACGTCGGCCGACTCGGCCGAGTTCTTGGACACTTCGTCGATCGAGACGGCGATTTCGTTGATCGCTGCGGACGCGGACGTGATCTGCTGCGCCTGGTGTTCGGCGGCCTCGGCGAGGTGCATGGCGGTGGCCTGCGTTTCCTGCGCCGCGGCGGAGACCTGCACCGCCGTCTCGTTGATCGTCGTCACCAGTGAGCGCAGTGCTTCGACCGCGAAGTTCACCGAGTCGGCGATCGCGCCGGTGATGTCCTCGGTCACCGTCGCCTTCACCGTGAGATCGCCTTCAGCGAGCGAACCCATTTCGTCGAGCAGGCGCAGAATGGCTTCCTGGTTGCGCTGGTTCAGTTCGGCCGTGACCGAGTAGCGGCGACGCTGGTCGCGCGCCTGGGCAATCAGCAGCAGGAGCAGCAGGCCTGCAGCAACGGCGGCAGCGACAAGGCCCCACCAGACATTCGGGAACAGGCGCCTGTTGCCGAGTTCGCCGATCTTGGTCGCCACGTCGTTGGCACGCAGCAGCACGGTCTGCGAGTCACCGAAGATGTTGTCGGCAGCCTCTTTGACTTCCTGCAGGCCCGAGGCGGAATCGAGGATCTTCTGCACCGGCTCGGCCATGCCGGTCCACTTGGCATAGATGTCGGTCAGGATTTCCTTGCCGTTGGGGTTGTCCAGCGCCTTGATGTTGAAATCCGGGCTGCCGTTGATCAGGCCGTTCAGCACCGCACCGTAGAGGCGCGCGTCACGCGAGAAGCCGTCGGCGGCGGACTGGGCGCCCTGGCCGCCGAGCAGGATTTCCTGCACGCGGCGGATCATGCGGTCAGCCAGCAGCATCTGGCGCGTGGAGATCAGTACCTGCTGAGTCGAGCCACCTCGGTTGGTCAGGATGTTGACCACCTCGTCCATGCGCGAATTCAGGATCGGGATCTGGCCGGAAAAGTCGGTCGCGGTCGCGGCGGAGCTGAGCACGAGCTCCTTGTTGCCGAGAATCTTGGTCGCATTGGTATTGAGCGCGGCCCAGGCACGGCCGAGTTCCTGCAGCTGCTTTTCGACGATGGCTTCGCCGGCATAACCGGGCATGCCTTCTTTCTCGTCGCCGCGGCTGAGCGCCTGGATGTAGCGATCGATGTTGTTGCGCGTCGCTTCGAGTTCCTTGAAGGCGTCGATGTTGCCGCCGGCGGATTCCGAAGCGTATTTCGCGATGGACTGCGACAACACCTGGATCTGCGTGGTCAGTGCTACTGCCGCGCGGTCGTCGTTGTTCTTCTTGTTGAGCAGGAAGAAGTCGACTGCCGCCACGGCGAGTGCCAGCAGCAGAAGAATGATCAGCCAAGTATTCGTGCCTGACGCACGTTCCTTGACGGCCCCCGATGTTGTGCTCATGCCTTCACCTCAACAGCCAATGAGTTCGCCCCGCGTCTTTGTGGCTGGACGCGCGCGGGATCACGCCGATGCTTGCAGGAACTCAGGGGTGCGCACCAGCGATGACATGCTGAACAGCCCCCAGAGAACATCTCCCAGCTGATAGCGCTCCGGCACGAAACGGCCATAGCGCAAATCGGCTTCTGCTTCTGCTTCAGCTCGTTGTTCGTCGGAAAAATTGCGTTGCCCCAGCACTTCGTCGACGAGCAGCCCGACACTGCCGCCGTGCTGGCGAATGATCAGTACGCGACTGGAGTCCATCAGCTGGCTGCGCTCGGCTTCGACAAAGTTGCGCAGGTCAACGATGGGCACCAGATTGCCGCGCACGTTGGCTACACCGAGCAGCCAGGACCGCGTGCCTGGCACCACGGTCAACTGCGGAAAGGTAAGGATTTCGTTGACTTCCGCGATGCTCGAAACCAGATAGCGCGAACCGACGCGGAAACCGATGCCGCGCCAGAGCCCCGAGGCCTCGGCTTCTTCGGGCATGCCGGCGATATGCGCAAGGCTGCGCCGCTCGTAGTCGGCGAGCACCTCGAACGGAGTCAGTTGCAGCGTGTCGGTCGTTGCAGACATGTGATGGACGCTCAACTCGGCAACAGGGTCTGGATACGGACGAGCAGTTCCTTCTCGCTCACCGGCTTGGTCACGAAGTCCTTCGCCCCCTGGCGCAGGCCCCATACGCGGTCCGTCTCCATCGATTTCGTCGTCACGATGAGGATCGGAATATGCGCCGTCGCTTCGTCGCGACTCAAGGTGCGAGTCGCCTGGAAGCCGTTCATGCCCGGCATGATCACGTCCATGATGACGAGATCCGGCCGTTCGCGCTTGACCGCGACGATGCCGTCCTCGGCATTGGCCGCGCTGCTGACACGATGCCCCGCCTTTTCCAGCAGCGTCGTGAAGACGCGGATGTCGGTAGGCGAATCGTCAATTATCAAAATGTGAGCCATCGCTTCCCCCTCTGAGCGCCATGGCGATACTTGCAGCAACGTTCCCGAAAACTGTCAGCACCACGGCTCCCATGCCCTGCTGCTTATCTCCACAACCCCGGTCAAACGCCTTGTGCCACCCTTTGGCAACCCCTTCGACTCAAGGAGGCTGCACCGACAAGAACCAAACTCCGACGTGCTCAGACGTTCCGAACCACTACCGCCGCATCACGCTTTCAGGTCGACGTGGCGCCGGATGGCGCCGAGGAGCTCTTCTCGCGTGAACGGTTTGGTCAAATACTGTTCCGAGCCGACGATGCGGCCGCGGGCCTTGTCGAACAGCCCGTCCTTGGACGACAGCATGATTACTGGCGTGCCCTTGAACATCTGGTTGTTCTTGATCAGCGCGCAGGTCTGATAACCATCCAGACGCGGCATCATGATGTCGACAAAGATGATGTGGGGCTGGTGATCGGAGATCTTCGCCAGCGCCTCGAAGCCGTCGGTCGCGGTCACCACATCGGCGCCTTCCTTTTTCAGCAGGGTCTCGGCCGTACGTCGAATGGTCTTCGAGTCGTCGATGACCATGACCTTCATGCCGGTGAGACTGCCCGATTTCGTCGCCTCTTCCACGTACCCTCCAAGCCACCTGAGTCTGTGGCACAGGGGAATCCCTATGCACGAGTCTTGCCATTAGCCACTGCGACGTTGATCTACAGCCTTGCCGCAGCGCTGCACGGGGCGCCTTGGCCGAGCTTTACCGATGTTTAACCGCTAGTCAGCAAACCTGTCAAGTTAATCGCCTAAGTTGCTGCCGTCGCTTAGGAACATCGTTCCCACAGCGCCTCCCGTGCGGTCCCACGAGTCTAGCGCGATGCTAGTACAGATGGCACCTTGCCGGGCATGATCGGCTTTCTTCCCTCCTGACCAGGACCTGCGCGCATGGCCCGCACCCTTGCCGTGCTGATGGACCCCATCGCCACGATCGCGCCCAAGAAGGACTCTACCCTAGCCATGCTGCTGGAAGCCCAGCGCCGCGGCTGGCAGCTGCGCTACTGCACCCAGGGTGATCTGGCGATCCGGGCCGGCGAAGCCTGGGCCCGGCTGGCCGCACTGACGGTTAGAGACGATCCGCATCGCTGGTTTGAACTCGAGGCCGCGCAGTGGACGCCACTGGCACAGATGGATGCAGTGCTGGCGCGCAAGGACCCGCCGTTCGACAGCCAGTTCCTGTACGACACGATGGTGCTCGAGCTGGCCCAGCGCGACGGCGCGCTGATCGTGAACGACCCGCGCGGGCTCCGCGACGCCAACGAGAAGCTGTTCACCCAGCACTTCGCGCAGTGCTGCGCGCCGACCCTGGTCGCGCGCGACCGCGCCGAACTGCGTCGTTTCGTGGCCGAGCACGGCCAGGTCGTGCTCAAGCCGCTGGACGGCATGGGTGGACGCGGCATCTTCCGCTCGCACCACAACGATCCGAACCTGAACTCCATCCTCGAGACGCTGACCCAGAACGGCCACGCCTTCGCCCTGGCGCAAAAATACCTGCCGGAAATCGCCAGCGGCGACAAACGCATCCTGCTGATCGACGGCGAACCCGTGCCCTATGCGCTGGCGCGCATCCCGCAAGGCGACGACTTTCGCGGCAACCTCGCCGCCGGCGGCCGCGGCGAAGGCCGTCCGCTGAGCGAACGCGATCGCTGGATCGCCGCGCAGGTCGGGCCGGAACTCAAGCGCCGCGGCATGATCTTCGTGGGCCTGGACGTGATCGGCGACTGGCTGACCGAGATCAACGTCACATCTCCGACCTGCATCCGCGAGCTCGACGCGCAGTTCGGACTTACCATCGCCGGGTCCCTGTTCGACTGCATCGAAAGCAAACTCGCGTGAGCACAACCCGCCCCGCATCCGGCGCCGACCGCTTCGGCGTCACCCTGCTGTTCTCGCTGATCGTGCACGCGGTGGTGATCCTTGGCGTCACCTTTTCCTATGTCACGCCGGCCTCGCACCTGCCGGCGCTGGACGTCATCCTGATCCAGGCCACGAACAAGGAAAAGGCCGACAAGGCGGATTTCCTCGCCCAGACCAACAACGCCGGCGGCGGCGACCGGGACGAAGCCCTGCGTCCGGCCGATCCGCTGTCCAGCCCGCTGCCCAAGCCCACGCCGGGCACTGCGCCGCGGCCGCTGGAAGCCGGCGCGCCGCGCCCTACCCCCGCCACGCCGGCCGAGGTGCT
>JAAFHE010000627.1 GCA_013298265.1 Lysobacterales bacterium
GCAGGCGACGCACGCGCTTGAGCGAATCCTCGATTCGCTCCATCGAGGAATCGAGCTGCGCGGCCCAGGTCCCGAACTCCTGACCGAAGGTCAGCGGCATCGCATCCATGAGGTGGGTGCGGCCGGTCTTGGTCACCTTCGCCAGAGACTTGGCCTGGCGCAGTATCGTGCCGCGCAGATGGACCAGCGCCGGGAGCAGGTCTTCGCGTACCTGGAGCATGGCCGCAAGCTGGATCGCGCTCGGGATCACGTCGTTGGAGCTTTGGCCCATGTTGACGTGATCATTGGCGTGCACGCCGAGCTTGCGCCCGCGGTTGGCCAGGCTTGCGATCACCTCGTTGGCGTTCATGTTGCTCGACGTGCCGGAACCGGTCTGGAAGACGTCGATCGGAAATTCGGCGTCGAATTCACCGGCGGCGACGCGTTCGGCGGCCTTGCGGATAGCCTTGGCAAGATTCGGCTTGAGGTGTCCCAGATCGGCATTGACGTCAGCCATGGCGGCCTTGATCAGCCCGAGTGCACGGATGAAGGCGCGTGGCAGGCGCAGGCCGGAAATCGGAAAATTCTGCACCGCACGCTGCGTCTGCGCGCCATAGAGGGCAGCGGCCGGCACACGCAGCTCGCCCATGCTGTCTTTTTCGATGCGGTAGTCGCCCATGAGATTTCCTGCGCGGATAGGCGCAATAGGGACCGGTCAGTATAGCCGCCGGTGTATGATTCCGGGTCTTTGGCTCCGCCACGCCCCCTCCCGATGACTCTCAACACCCTCACTGCCCTGTCGCCGCTGGACGGCCGCTATGCCGCCAAGGTCGATCCGCTGCGCCCGATCTTCAGTGAATTCGGCCTGATGCAGCGCCGCGTACTCGTCGAAGTCCGCTGGCTGCTGGCGCTGGGCGAACACCCCGCCGTTGCCGAGGTGCCCGCCTTCAGTGTCGCGGCGCGTCAGTTCCTGACGACGCTGGCCGAAGGCTTTTCGTTGCACGACGCCGAACGCGTCAAGACCATCGAGCGCGAAACCAATCACGACGTCAAGGCGATCGAGTACCTGCTCAAGCAGCGCAGCGCGGGCTTCACCGAAGTCGAGGCGGTCAAGGAATTCATCCATTTCGCCTGCACCAGCGAAGACATCAACAACCTGTCCTATTCACTGATGCTGCGCGACGCGCGCGACCAGGTCATGCTGCCCGCGATCGATAAGCTGCTTGCCACACTGCGGAAGTTGGCCCACGACCTGGCCGCGCAACCCATGCTGTCGCGCACCCACGGCCAGACCGCGTCGCCGACCACGCTGGGCAAGGAAATCGCCAACGTGGCCGCGCGCGTGGCACGGCAGCGCACGCAGATCGCGAACGTGGAACTGCTCGGCAAGATCAACGGCGCGGTCGGCAACTACAACGCGCACGTCGTGGCCTATCCGGAAGTCGACTGGCCGGCGTTCGCGCAGCGCTTCGTCGAGGGACTGGGGCTGACCTTCAACCCCTATACGACGCAGATCGAACCGCACGACTGCATCGCCGAGATCGGCGACGCGCTGCGCCGCCTCAACACGATCCTCATTGATTTCTCACGCGACCTCTGGGGCTACATCTCGCTGGGCTATTTCCGCCAGGCACTCAAGCCCGGCGAGGTCGGTTCCTCGACCATGCCGCACAAGGTCAACCCGATCGACTTCGAGAATGCCGAAGGCAACTTCGGCATCGCCAACGGCCTGTTCGAACACTTCAGCGCGAAGTTGCCGATCAGCCGCTGGCAGCGGGACCTGACCGACTCCACCGTACTGCGCGCGCTCGGCACGGCCTTCGGCCACAGCCTGATCGCGCTGGACTCGCTGGGCCGCGGCCTGGGCAAGCTCAAGACGGACCCGGAACGCCTGGCCGCCGATCTGGACGCGAGCCAGGAAGTGCTCGCCGAAGCCGTGCAGACCGTCATGCGCCGTTACGGCCTGCCCAATCCCTACGAACAACTCAAGGCGCTCACGCGCGGCCACGGCATCTCGAAGGATGCGCTGCGCGAGTTCATCGAATCGCTGGAACTGCCGGCGGACGCCAAGCAGCGCCTGCGCGAATTGACCCCGGCGACGTATGTCGGCCTGGCCGAGTCGCTGGCCAGGAACGTCTGAGCGGGACAGGTACGCGTATGTCGACTCCGATCGAGGTCCAGGCCGGTCCGGGCCAGCCACTGGGCATGAGTGCGCAGGATTTCCTGCGCGACTACTGGCAGAAACGTCCGCTGCTGATCCGCGGCGCGCTGGTCGATTTCGCGCCGCCGCTGACACCGGAGGATCTCGCCGGCCTCGCCTGCGAGGAAGCGGCGCTGTCCCGCCTGATCGTGCGTGACCCCCTGCGTGAAAGCTGGAGCGTGCGCTCCGGCCCGTTCGACGACGCCGATTTCGCACAGCTTCCCGAGAGCCACTGGACGCTGCTCGTGCAAGATGTGGACAAATGGGACATGGACGTGTCCGCGCTGCTCGAGCGCTTCCGCTTCCTGCCACGCTGGCGCGTCGACGACGTGATGATCTCCTACGCCGTAGACGGCGGCGGTGTCGGCGCGCACGTCGACCAGTACGACGTGTTCCTCGTGCAGGGACTCGGTCGGCGCCGCTGGCGCATCAGCGACGATGCGGGCGCACCAAAAGCATTTCGACCCGAGCTGGAACTGAAGATCCTCGCCGAATTCACGCCGACCTACGACTGGGTGCTCGAACCCGGCGATATGCTGTACCTGCCACCCGGCTTTGCCCATGACGGCGTCGCCATAGGCGAGTGCATGACGTTTTCCGTCGGCATGCGCGCACCGGCGCTGGCCGAGATGCTCGGCGATCTCGTCGACACGCTGGTAGAACCGCTCAGCGAAGACAACCGCTATACCGATGCCGACCTCGCGCCTGCCGCCGACCCCTACGAAATCGATGCAGCCGCCCTGACCCGCGTCGAGCACGCCGTCGCGGCGCTGCGCCAGATGGACGATGCGCGCCTGCACGACTGGTTTGGGCGCTACATCACGTCCTACCGCAGCGCACAGACCGCGCTCGCGCCGCCGCGCAACGTGACAGCGGCCGATCTCGACGCAGCCATCGCCAAGGGTGCCGGCATCGTTCGTTTTCCGTGGGCACGCACGGCCTGGCTCGACGCAACGGCGACCGGGCGGGCGGACTGCGCCGGGGCGGGCAGCGCAACCTTGTATGTGGCCGGCAGCAGCCATATCTGCTCTGGCGCGTTCGCCCACCTGATCTGCGAG
>JAAFHE010000628.1 GCA_013298265.1 Lysobacterales bacterium
GCACAGCGCAAACCGAGGCGTTCCGGTGACGAGCATCGTGCGCGAGATCGTGCTTGGCCGTTCCGGGTTTACAGCGCAGCAGCGACTGCGGTAAATTCCCGTATCGTTCTAATGCGTTATTACATTGAATCATGAAGCGACGCTACCTCGAACCTGAAAACACGCCTGTTCCTGCCGAGGAGAGCCTGTGCCGGGCGCTGCTGTCGCTCGATACACCGGCCGAGATGCAGGCCTTCCTGCGCGACCTGTGCACGCCGGCCGAGCTGGAGGCGCTGGTCGATCGGTGGCGCGTAGTGCCGTACCTGCTCGCCGGTTATGCGTATCGCGAAATCCACGATCGCACATCGGTCAGTGTCACGACCATCGGCCGGGTCGCTCGTTTTCTGCAGCAAGGCAACGGCGGCTATCTCGCCGTGGTTGCGCATGAAGCCCTGCCACCGCTGCCCAAGCCGCCGCGCCGGCGCAGCGGTCTGCCGCCGCCGGCCCTGACCGGGTTGGCCGCGACCACGTCTGCGCCTGCGCGCTCCCGGAGCAAATCATGAAGACGCGTGACCGCCTGCGCATCGCGGTGCAGAAATCCGGACGTCTGTCCGAGCAATCGCAGGACCTGCTTGCGCGCTGCGGCCTGAAATTCCGCCAGAGCCGCGACAAGCTGTTCTGTTTCGGCGAAAGCCTCGCGATCGACCTGCTGCTGGTGCGCGATGACGACATTCCCGGCCTGATCGCCGACGGCGTCTGCGATCTGGGCATTGTCGGCCGCAACGTGCTCGCCGAGCAGCAGGCGCTCGCGCGTGGCCGCGGCGAGGAATCCGCGTTCTGCGAAATCCTGCCGCTGGGCTTCGGTCGCTGCCGGCTGTCGATCGCGCTGCCGCAGGAGATCGACTATGTCGACAGCGCATCACTCGAGGGCATGCGCATCGCGACCACGTACCCCGCGCTGACCAGCCAGTGGCTCGAGCAGGCCGGCATCGCAGCCCGGGTCGTGGTGCTGTCGGGGTCAGTCGAGATTGCGCCCAAGCTCGGCACCGCCGACGCGATCTGCGACCTGGTTTCCAGTGGCGCCACATTGCAGGCCAATCAGCTACGCGAAGTTGCCAGCATCCTCGACAGCGAGGCCGTCCTTGCCGGTGCGCCGCGGCCGCCCATCGACGAGCGCGGCGAATTGCAGGAGCTGCTGCTGCGCCGCATCGACGGCGTGATCCAGGTGCGGGAATCCAAGCTGGTACTGCTGCAGACCACGCGCGAGGCACTGGCAGGCGTCACGCGGCTGCTGCCGCCAGGCCAGCAGCCGACGGTCACCAGCATCGAGGGCCGCGTCGACGAAGTCGCGCTCCAGGCGGTTTGCCATGGCGCGATTACCTGGCAGCACCTGGAAGACATGCGCCGCGCCGGCGCGCGCCAGATGCTGGTTCTGCCGGTGGAGAAAATGCTCGCATGAAGCGGCTGATCTGGAGTGAACTCGACACGGTCGCGCGCAGCGAGAGCCTGCGCCGCCCGGCGCAGGCTGACGCGACCGATCGTGCTGCGACCGTTGCGCGGCTGATCGCGCAGGTGCGCGCCGACGGCGATGCAACATTGCGCGCGCTGACGCGGCGCTACGACGGTTGCGAGCTGGCAGCGCTTGCGGTCAGCGACGCCGAATTTGCCGCGGCGGAGGCCTGCGTTGCGCCGCCGCTGCGCGCCGCGATAGGTGAGGCGCGCGAGCGCATCGCGCTGTTTCATCGTGCCGGAGCGCCGGCGGCTGTGCGCGTGGAAACCGCGCCGGGTGTGATCTGCGAACGCATACTGCGACCGCTGCAGCGTGTGGGTCTGTACGTGCCGGCAGGCACTGCGCCGTTGCCGTCGACCGTACTGATGCTCGCGGTACCGGCACAGCTCGCCGGCTGTACCGACATCGTCCTGTGTACGCCCGCCAATGCGAAGGGCGAGTGCGATCCTGTGGTTTTGTATACCGCCAGGCTTTGCGGCGTGACGCGCGTGTTCAAGCTCGGCGGCGCCCAGGCCATCGCGGCGATGGCCTACGGCACGGCCAGCGTGCCGCGCTGCGACAAGTTGTTTGGTCCCGGCAATGCCTGGGTCACCGAGGCCAAGCGCCAGGTCGCGAACGATCCGGCCGGTGCGGCGATCGACCTGCCGGCCGGGCCGTCCGAAGTGCTGATCATCGCCGACGCGCAGGCCGATGCGGCCTTCGTCGCCGCGGACCTGCTGTCGCAGGCTGAACACGGCAGCGATTCGCAGGCTGTGCTGCTGTCGCCGTCGCGGGCGCTGCTCGACGCGGTGGCCGTAGCGCTGGAAGAACAGCTACAGACCTTGCCGCGCGCGGAGTTCGCGCGCGCGGCGCTCGCCCACAGCCGCCTCGTCGAAGTCGTTGATCTGGCCGAAGCGCTGGATATCAGCAACGACTACGCGCCCGAGCACCTGATCCTCAACGTCGCCGACGCGCGCGCGTTGCTGCCCGGTGTGTGCAATGCCGGCTCGGTGTTCCTCGGCGCGTGGTCGCCCGAGGCGGTCGGTGACTATTGCAGCGGCACCAATCATGTCCTGCCGACCTACGGCTACGCGCGCGCCTGGAGCGGCGTGTCGGTTGCGAGCTTCGTCAAGCTGATCACGGTGCAGGAACTGTCGCCGGACGGATTGCGCGCGATCGGACCGTGCGCGCGCACGCTCGCGGCGGCCGAGCAACTGCACGCGCACGAGCGCGCTGTCGCGCTGCGCCTGGCGCGTCTGGAGGAGGCCGCATGAACGTGCTCGATCTGGCCCGCGCCGACATTCGCGCGCTGACGCCGTATTCCTCCGCGCGCATGGAAGCCAGCGGTGGCCGCGTGCTGCTCAATGCGAACGAGTCGCCCTGGTCGCCGGCGGCGCAGGCGGGCGAAGGCCTGAACCGCTATCCCGATCCGCAGCCGGCGGCACTGCTGCAGCGCCTGGCCCTGCTGTACGGCGTCGCGCCCGAACAGCTACTGGTCGGACGCGGCAGCGATGAGGCGATCGACTTGCTCGTGCGCGCGTTCTGCCGTGCCGGCGAAGATGCGATCCTCGTCTCGCCGCCGACATTCGGCATGTACGCCGTCGCCGCGGCGATTCAGGGCGCGCAGGTGCTGCAGGCGCCCCTGGCCGAGGATTTTCGCCTCGACGCCGACGCGTTGCTTGCGGCGCTGACGCCCGCGGTCAAGCTCGTCTTCATCTGCACGCCGAACAATCCGAGCGGCAACCTCGTGCCGCTGTCCGAGTTGGAA
>JAAFHE010000629.1 GCA_013298265.1 Lysobacterales bacterium
GCCGCAGCTCGCGGACCTCAAGCCCGGCAAGTACGCCCTCGTCGTCGAGGCCGCGCGCGAAGTCGGCGGCCGCGAGCTGGTGCGCATTCCGTTCGAATGGCCGCCGGCCAAGGCTTTCCATGGCGATACCAAGGGCGATGTGGAGCTGGGTGCCGTTTCGCTGGACCTAGCTCCCTGATCGGGATTCGCGTCGTTCGGCACCATTGCTCCGGTGCCCTGCACCAGATCTCCACAACCCTGGCCAACGCGTTGCGTTGGCCGCCCCCTTTACTAAAGGGGGCTCCAAAAGCATTAACGCTGCATTTTAAATTTTCCGCACTTCTTCAATTCGGAGAACACCGATGAAAGCTCTGCGTCCCGTCGTTGCCGCTGCACTCGCCCTGTTCGCCGCCGGTGCGGCACAGGCGCACAAATCCTGGCTGCTGCCTTCGGCCACCGTGCTGACTGCCGATCAATGGATCACCGTGGACGCGGCGGTCTCCAACGACCTGTTCTATTTCAACCATGTGCCGATCCGCCTCGACAATCTCGAGATCACCGCGCCCGACGGCAGCATCGTGAAGCCCGAGAACCCGTTCACCGGCAAGTTCCGTTCGAGCTTCGACCTGCACCTGGACAAGCCGGGCACCTACAAGATGGCGCTGGTCAACAACGGCGTGTTCGCGAGCTATGAGCTCAATGGCGAGAAGAAGCGCTGGCGCGGCAAGCCGGACGACCTGGCCAAGGACATCCCGGCCGACGCGAAAAATGTGGAAATCACCCAGTCGGCCGGCCGCGTTGAAACCTTCGCCACCGCCGGCGCGCCGAACGACACCGCGCTCAAGGCGACGGGCAAAGGCCTGGAGATGGCGCCGGTCACCCATCCGAACGATCTGTTCGCGGGCGAGGCGGCCACGTTCCGCTTCACGCTCGACGGCAAGCCGGCAGCGGACCTCGCCGTCGAGATCGTCCCGGGCGGAAGCCGCTGGCGCAACGCGCAGAACGAGATCGCGCTGAAGACCGACAAGAACGGTGAAATCAGCGTGACCTGGCCGGGCGCGGGCATGTATTGGTTGGAAACGGCGCTGCAGGACAACAACACGACGGTGCCGAAGGCGACGTCGCGTCGCGCGAGCTATGTCGCGACCTTCGAGGTTCTGGCGCCGTAAGCATGCCGCGCGAATTCCGCATCACGGCACAGGGAAGCGCCGGTTTTTTCACGCGCGTGAATGCGTCGGCTGGCCGCGCGCAGCGATGCGTTGCGGGTTCTGTCATGGCGCGGTGCCAATCCGTTCCTTTCGCGGTGCGCAAGGCATGAACCTCGCCGTGCTGGCGCGCCGGTTTTTGCCGCGCCGCGTGCTGCGCTGGCCGGTGCACGCGTGGAGCGGCGCCAGCATGGGCACGCGCTGGTCGGTGAAGGTCTGTGCGCGACACCGGCCCGACGCTGCCGTCGTGGGCAAGGCGATCGAGGCGGAACTCGACCGCGTCGACCGGCAGATGAGTACCTGGCGCGCCGATTCGGACCTGAGCCGCTACAACACCGCGGCTGGGCCGGGGTGGGTGGAACTGCCCGACGACTGCTATCGCGTCGTCACCACGGCACTCGCGGTCGCGCGTGAGACGGATGGTGCCTACGACCCGACCGTGGGGCGTCTCGTCAATCTCTGGGGCTTCGGTCCCGACGGCAGCCGCGAGGCGCCTCCGGCGGCGGTTGCAATCGAACGCGCGCGCGCCGATTGCGGCTGGCAGCGCCTGCGCTGCGACGATGCGCGGCACGCGGTGTGGCAGCCCGGCGGCGTGTTTCTCGACCTGTCAGCGATAGCCAAGGGCTTCGCCGTCGACCAGGTCTGCGCAAGCCTGCAGCGCCGGGGCATCCACGACTATCTCGTCGAAGTCGGTGGTGAGCTGCGCGCACGCGGCTTTCGCGCCGACGGGCGGCCCTGGTATGTCGCAATCGAATCGCCGGAGAAAGACGTCGGGATGCCACTGGTTGGCCTGCTGCGCGACGGCGCGATTGCAACCTCGGGCGACTATCTGCGTTTTTTCGAAAGTGCCGGCCGGCGCTACTCCCACACCATCGACCCGCGCACCGCTCAACCGATCGGCCATGCGCTTGCCGCGGTCACCGTGCTGCACGACGAGACCATGCTCGCCGACGCCTACGCGACCGCGTTCAGCGTACTCGGCAGCGACGACGGTCTGGCGTTCGCACAGCGCCATGGCATCGCCGCCCGCTTTGTCAGCCGCGCAGCGCAGGGGTTGGCCACGGTCGAGTCGAGCGCGTTCGCGCGCTTCCGCGACGCATGAGCCGGCACGCATGAGAGGCAGGCGGCGGCTCATTTCGCGCGGCGTGATCGGCAATGCTGCGGTGCTGCTCGCGCTGGTGGTGATCGCCGTGGTGTTCGCGTACGGGCAGCGCGCACCGCTCGCCTGGACCGATCCTTCGCCGGCGCGCCTGTCCGCCGCAGCTGCCGTCGTCGTCGTGTTCGTCGCGTTCTGCCTCGCGCTGCGCTGGCGCCGCCGCGTGCGCGCGGCGCGCCTGCAGGTGACCGAGGTCGCCGTGGCCGATCCGGTCCTGGTCGCCTATGCGAGCCAGACCGGCACGGCCGAGGATCTCGCACGACGCACCTTGCGCACGCTGGCCGACGCGGGCTGCGCCGCGCGCCTGGTCGCATTCGACGCGATCGACGAGGCCCTGCTGCGTGAGACGCGGCGTGCGCTGTTCGTCGTCAGCACCTGCGGCGAAGGCGATCCGCCCGACATGGCCGCGGGCTTCGCGCGGCGGCTGCTTGCGTACAAGCTCGCGCTGCCGCAGCTGCGCTACGGCGTGCTGGCGCTCGGCGACAGCGAATACGTCAATTTCTGCGGTTTCGGCCGCCATGTGGATTTCTGGCTGCGCCAGCAGGGTGCGCAGGCCCTGTTCGATCGTATTGATGTGGACAATGCGGAGCCCGGCGCGCTGCGCCACTGGCAGCACCAGATCGGCGTGCTCGCCGGCCGCACCGACGAACCCGACTGGACCGCGCCGCGCTATTCGCGCTGGCGGCTGGTTGCGCGACGCCAGCTCAATCCCGGCAGCGTCGGCGGCGCGTGTTTCCTGCTGTCGCTGCAAGCGCCGCCGGGCGAGATGCCGGACTGGTCCGCCGGCGACGTGGCCGAGATCGGCCCGCGTCATGCACCGGAAGCGGTGTCGGCGCAGTTGCTGCGCTGCAGCCTCGACGGCGAGCGACTGCTCGACGGCGGCGAAAGCGTGGC
>JAAFHE010000633.1 GCA_013298265.1 Lysobacterales bacterium
GACGCGCGCACACCGGTGGAGGCGAACCCGGGTTATGTCCGGTTTCGCCGCCTGCGCGACGCGTCGGGCGATGTGCAGGCCGTGCGCGAGGAGTTGCCGTATCGCGCCACGGTGCTGGCCGGTAGGGCGAAGCTCGACGAAGCAACGCGCGCGAAGCTGCGGCGCGAATGGCGGTCGACACAGGCCGCCGCGCTGCAGTTCATCGCCGTGCCGCTGCGTATCGACGTGCCGGCCGCGGTGCTAGACGACGCCTGGGGCAGGCCGGCGCTATCGCGCGAGGCGCGGGACGCGCTGCGTAACTACGGCCTGCGCTGGTCGCAACTGGCGTGGCGTACGGAGCACGGACGTCTGCGCGGTGAGGCGCTGATCGTCGTTGCGGCACCCGACACGGTGGCTGCGGACCTGCGCCGGTTCGAACTCACCGGCGCGCTCTGACGCATCGCGCGATCAACCCGCCGGAATCAGCAGGGCGAACGCGAAGATCCCGATCATCGCGAACGCGAGCGCGACCTTGACCAGCGTGCCGAACAGCATGCCGAGCCATGTGCCTACGCCGACGTGGGTCGCCTGCCTGAGCGTGCTGCCGGCGATCAGCTCGCCGCCGAGCGCTCCGGCGAATGGACCGAGGATCAGGCCCGGCAATCCGAAGAAGAATCCGCCCAGCGTGCCGATCGCTGCGCCGACCAGCGCCCAGGTGCTTGCGCCGACGCGCTTGGCGCCGAGCAGACTGGCGAGGATATCCGCGGCGATCGCGAGCGCGCAGAGCAGGCCCAGCAGCCCGAGCGTCAACGGACCGACATGCACGAAATGGCCGGTCCAGGCGGCGAGGAACATGCCGGCATAGAGCAGCGGCACGCCCGGCAGCGCCGGCAGCACGGTGCCGACCAAGCCGATCACGATCATGGCCGCGGCGAGGATGTACAACGCAATGGTCATTCAAAAACCCTGTGGCAAGCCGGCGCGGCGCCCCATGCTACGCTGCCGGAATGAAGCACAGTCCGGCAGAAACCTGCGAACTGCTCAAGGCCGATACGTTTGGGCATATCGAACGCGTACAAGCCGGTGAGGCGATTTTCATCCGACGCGACACGCGCAGCGCGCACTGGCTGCTGCGTGGACTCGCGCGCTGGGCGGCGCGGCACGAGGCGCGCGGCCTCGAACGTCTGCGCGGCCTTGATGGCGTGCCGCAGCTACGGCATTGGGACGGTCATGTGCTGGAACGCAGCTATATCGCCGGCGCGCCGATGCAGTCGGCGCAGCCGCGCGATCCGCACTGGTATCGCCAGGCGCACCGGCTGATCCGCGCGCTACGCGAGCGCGGCCTGGCGCATAACGATCTGGCGAAGGAACCGAACTGGCTCGTCCGCGATGACGGCACGCCGGCGGTGCTGGACTTCCAGATCTGCTGGATCAGCCGGCGTCGCGGCGGCTGGTTCCGCATGCTCGTGCGCGAGGACCTGCGCCATCTGCTCAAGCACAAGCGCACCTACTGTCCCGAAGCGCTGACACCGGTCGAACGGCGTCTGCTCAAGCGCCGTTCGTGGCTCGCGCGAACCTGGAAAGCGACCGGCAAGCGTGTCTACAAGTACATCGCGCGGCGCTGGTTCGGCTATTGGGACGACGACGGCGGCGCGCTGTCGTCGCGGCGCCGGCCGCAGGACGAGCGCGGCCCGACCTGACGCGCGGTCTTCTTCGCTGGGAAACGCGTCGGACACAGACCGCCGCCGGCCCCGACTCGCTTCTCGCTCCTGTCGTCTTTTTCCTCGCCGCCCAATAGCGAGGCGGAAAAAGCGCTGCGACGGCGTCCCTGCCGCGGCAGCGCACCGAGGAAACAACGGTTCTGGCTCAGAGTTCGGTCAGCTTGAACGCGATCGGCACGAGACCGTAGGCCGCGAACGGGACGCCGTTGCGCGTGCCGGGCTCGAAGCGCCATTTCATGACGGCGTCGCGCGCGGCACGGTCGAGGACCACATGGCCCGAGGACTTGTCGATCTGGATTTCCTGCGGCACGCCGTCGGCGCCGACCAGCACGCGCAGCATGACCGTGCCTTCCATGCGTTGCGTCACTGCGATGCGTGGGTACGCCACCGCCCTCATCGACCTGTAGCCCAGCGCGCTCGGCGCGGTCTCTGTCGGCGCCGCGGGCTCGGCGACCAGGGAGGGTTCGGGTGCGGCGGGATACGACATCGGCGTCCGCTCGACCGTGACAACGGGGTCGGCACGCACGGGTTCGGGCTTGGGCGGCGCCGGTGCGCGCACGACGGGCGTCTTGGGCTTGTGCTCGACCTTGAGGACTGGCGGCGGAGGCGGGGGCGGTTCTTCGCGCTGGAGCGTGATCGCCTGTACCAGCGGTTCCTGCGCCTTCTGCACGGCGACAAACGCCGGCGGCGCCAGGATCGCCAGTGCGGCAAGTCCGTGTAGGGCGAGCGTGGCGCTGATCGCGGAACTGCGCTTCCACTGGAATCCGCGCGCCAGAACGAGTGTGGCCATGGTGTTTCCCCTGCTTCGGCGGGCTGCCGGCGAGTGCTGCAACGCCGCCATGACCGGGGCGGGGTTGGCGCCTGCGCGGTTTTGCAACACGGCTCATGGCATAAGGTGATAACGGCGCGTCAATTCCGGCTTAACCGGGTGGGGTTTAGGCTGCGCTCAATCTCTTCCCTCGGTGGCGACATCCATGCGGACCTCGTTGCGTTCCATCCTGGTTGGCTCTGCGCTCTGGCTTGGCATCGCCAGCAGCGGAGCCTGGGCCGCGGACATCTCGCTGCTCAACGTGTCCTACGACCCGACGCGCGAACTCTACAAAGAGGTCAGCGCAGCATTTGCCGCGCAGTGGAAGACCGACAAGGGCGACACCGTCACGATCAACGCTTCCCATGGCGGTTCGGGCAAGCAGGCGCGCTCCGTCATCGACGGCCTGGAAGCCGACGTGGTCACGCTCGCGCTTGCCTACGACATCGACGCGGTTGCCGAAAAGGGGCTGATCGCCGCCGACTGGCAGAAGCGTCTGCCGCACAATTCCACGCCGTATACCTCGACGATCGTGTTCCTTGTGCGCCAGGGCAATCCCAAGGCGATCAAGGACTGGGACGACCTGATCAAGCCTGGCGTGGAAGTTATCACCCCGAACCCCAAGACTTCCGGCGGCGCGCGCTGGAATTATCTGGCCGCGTGGGGCTACGCGCTCAAGCAGCCCGGTGGCAACGACGCGAAGGCGAAGGAATTCCTCGCC
>JAAFHE010000634.1 GCA_013298265.1 Lysobacterales bacterium
TCGATCAGCTCCGCCACGGTATAGCCGAGCATGTCGGCCATTGCCCCGTTGGTGAAGACGACCTTGCCGCGCTGGATCAGGAATACACCGTCGCGGCAGTTGTCGACCAGGATGCGATACAGCTCTTCGGACTGGCGCAGCGCGCGCTCGGCGGATTCCTGCCGCGTGATGTCCACGACAGAGCCTTCATAGAACAGCAGGCGTCCGTCGCCATCGCGGACTGAACGCAGATTCTCGCTGATCCAGATGATGCTCCGGTCGCGGCGGTATACGCGCGAGCGACAGTTGCTCAGCACGCCAGTCCCGGCGATTTCCCGCAGCAGCGTGTCGTAATGCTCCTGGTCGACGTAGACCTGGCGCGACGAACGCCCGAACTCGCGCAACATCTGTTCCGGCGCGTCGTAGCCGAAGATCTGCGCCATCGCCGGATTCACGTCGATAAGCCCACCGGCCGGCAGGCTGCGATAGATGCCTTCGGCCGCGGCGAGGAACAGCGAGCGGTAGCTCGACACGTCCATTTCGGCCGCAGAGCCGGCTTTGGCCGTATCAAGCAGGCGCCCAATACAGATCACGCGCATACGCCCGTCCAGTTCGAACATCTCGCAGTTGCACTGGACGCGCAGCACGCGGCCGTCGCGCGCGAGGAATTCCAACGTCTGGTCGTGCAGGCCGCCCTGGCCGCGCAGATTTGCCCACAGCAGCGCGCGTTCGTCGAGATTGCGCCACAGACCGATGTCGATCGGTCGCTGGCCGATGAGTTCCGCGCGTGGATGGCCCAGTGTGGCTTCGACCGATGGGCTGACGTCGACAATGCAGCCATCGCCGGCGTCCAGCACGATGATCAGGCTGGCCGAGTGATGGAATGCCGCTGCAATGTGAGGTTCCCCGTGCACCGTCACTCGACATCGACTGATTTCAGCCCAGTATAGCCACGGCAGTTAGCATGACCAGCACTGGATGAAAGATCCGATCGGCCAACCCGGTCTGGTCGCAAAACGAGGCCCGACATGAAGCAGTTCCGTGTGGCACCGATGGCGAGTTCCGAGATCACGCCCGAGTCCGTCTACCTGCAGCGGCGGCGCTTTCTGCGCACCCTCGGACTCGCCGCGCCGCTGCTTGCCACGGGCTGTGGCGGCAGCGAACCAGGCCAGGCCGCCGTGCCGTCCGCCGACGAGACACCCAGCGGCACGCCGCTGGAGTCGCGCCGCAACGAGCGTTGGGACACCAAGGAAGAACCGACGAGCTGGCGTGACGCGACCCAGTACAACAATTACTACGAGTTCGGCACGGGCAAGAGCGATCCGGCGCGTAACGCCGGCCGCTTCAAGCCCCAGCCGTGGACGGTAGAGGTTGCCGGACATGCCGAAGTGACTGGACGCTTCGCGCTGGAGGATCTGCTCAAGCCGCAGGCACTGGAAGAACGCATTTACCGGCACCGCTGCGTCGAAGCCTGGTCGATGGTCATTCCGTGGGTAGGCATTCCGCTCGGCGAATGCCTTGCGCGCTTCAAGCCCACATCGCGCGCCAAGTACGTCGCGTTCACGACGGTCAACCGGCCCGAGCAGATGCCGGGCCTGGCGTATCCGGTGCTCGACTGGCCTTACCGTGAAGCCTTGCGCATCGACGAGGCCATGCATCCGCTGAGCTTGCTCGCGGTTGGCCTGTACGGGCGCGAGCTGCCTAACCAGAACGGTGCACCGCTGCGCCTGGTCGTGCCATGGAAATACGGTTTCAAAGGCGCCAAGTCCATCGTACGCATCGAATTCTGGGAGCGGCAGCCAGCGACCTCGTGGAATCTGGCCGGCCCCTCGGAATACGGCTTCTATTCAAACGTGAACCCTGACGTCGATCACCCGCGCTGGACTCAGTCCAGCGAGCGCCGCATCGCCGGCAGCGGCGGCAACCTGTTCGCGCGGCGAGTCGCCACCCTGCCCTTCAACGGCTATGGGGATGAGGTCGCGTCGCTATATGCCGGCATGGACCTTCGCAAGAACTATTGATGAAGAAACCTGCCGATACGCGCATCGTCGTCGCGAAGATCGTCGCGTTCGCGCTGTGCCTGCTGCCGCTGGCCGGCATGCTCCTGGATGTGTATCGCGAGACGCTCGGCCCTGACCCGGTCGCGGCGCTGGAACACCGCAGCGGTGACTGGGCGCTGCGGCTGCTCCTGGTCACGCTGGCCGTCTCGCCATTGCGCCAGATCAGCGGCGTGGCGATGGTGCTGCGCTTCCGCCGCATGCTCGGGCTGTTCGCTTTCTTCTACGCGAGCCTGCACTTTGCGATCTATCTGTTCGTCGATCTCGGCGGCTTCTGGCGCCAGGTATTCGAGGAGATCGCCAAGCGGCCCTACATCACGGTCGGCTTTACTGCCTGGCTGTTGCTGCTGCCGCTTGCCATCACCTCGACCAAGGGCATGATGCGCCGCCTCGGCCGCAACTGGTCGCGACTGCACGCCCTGGTCTATCCGATCGGCCTGCTGGCCGTGCTGCACTATCTGTGGCTCGTGAAATCCGGACAGAAGATCGCCGTGCGCGAGCCGCTGATCTATCTCACGATCTATCTCGTGCTGATGGCGTTTCGCGTGCCGTGGCGGCGCGGATGGCTCGCCCTGCGTGCAGGGCGAAAGCCTGATCCTCCGATCGAATGAGCGAAGCGCGCGATCAGAATCCGAACAACAGCAGCAGTGCAATGGCCCCGCCGATCAAAGCGGCGGCGGCGATCAGCCACCAGATCTCATTGCGGCTGGACGCGGATTCTTCCATCGGCATGGACCGGGGCCTGGGTGGCCCCGGCTCCGGCAAGTTCACCGCCTGCAGGGTCTGCGTGATCGCCGGCGCATAGCCAGGAGTGCGTTCCTCGACAACCTCGCCGCGCAGCGGCAGGCCCGGTGCCTCGAGCAGGAAGCGATTGCGGTCGAACGCGATCTGGTCGCCAGGATGCAGCACCGCGTCGCGGACCTGCACGCCGTTGACGAACGTGCCGTTGGACGAACCCAGGTCGCGCAGATAAATGCCGTCGCCGTTGTTCTCGATCAGCGCGTGCTTGCGCGACATCTCCGGCTCGTCGAGCGCGAGATCGCATTCACTGCCGCGGCCTATGGTGAGGCGGCCGCGTACCGGCACGATGCGGCCGAACTGGGCGCCGGACACGCCGCGCAGCACGACCTTCGGCGGGATTGTGCGGGCGCGCGTTTCAGTGTCGGTGACTGCGGCGTCCTCGTACGGC
>JAAFHE010000635.1 GCA_013298265.1 Lysobacterales bacterium
CGCGCGTGCCGCACCGCCACGCTCAACCGCAGACGCGGTTCCTGCCGGCGCGCTTGGCGTCATACATCAGGCCGTCGGCGACCGAAACCAGCCGTTCGTGATGGTTCGCGTCTTCGCGCGCGGCCAGGCCTATGCTGATGGTGATGCGCAGCCCCGGCGCGAAGCCCGAGCAGTCGCAGTGTTCCACCGCGTGGCGCAGCCGCTCGGCGAGCACGCGCGCTTCGGCCAGCGTGGTGGCGGGAAACAGCAGCGCGAATTCCTCGCCGCCGTAACGGGCGATGAGGTCCTGCGGGCGGAGCTGCGCGCGCATGGTGTCGGCGACAGCACGTAGCACGGCGTCGCCGGCGGCGTGCGAATACTGATCGTTGAAGCGCTTGAAATGGTCGATGTCGACCATGGCCAATACCAGCGGGCGCTGCACCCGCACCGCGTCGTCGAACTCGGCCGCGAGCTGCTCGTCGAACCAGCGCCGGTTGGACAGGCCGGTCAGGCTGTCTTCGCGCGCCTGGCGCTCGAACGCGTCGGCGTGTTCGCGTAGGCGCAGCAGCAGGGTGCTTTTTTCCGCATCGGCGGCGGTCAGTCGTTCGGTTTGCGCACGCAGGTCCTGTGTGCGCTGATCGATCAGCTCGCGCAGCCGGCGTTCGCTGTGGCGGAGCTGGCGCACGCGCACAGCGTACAAAAGGTAAACAAGCAGCAATGCAATCAGCGCGGCCGCGCCCCGGATACTGTCGCGTTGCCATAACTGCGGCGCGACATGCAGGTCAACGATCGCTTCCTCCGGGTTCCACTCGCCGCCGGCATTCGCCGCCGTCACGCGGAAGCGGTAGTCGCCAGGCGCGAGGTTGGTGAATTGGGCGAAGCGCTGCGTGCCGCATTCCACCCAGTCCGCATCGAAGCCGTCGAGGCGATAGCGGTAGTGGATCTTCTGCGGCATCAGATAACTCAGGCCGGCGAAATGCAGCTCGATCTTGCGCGTGCCCGGCGCCAGGTCGAAGCGGTCACGCAGCGCGAGGCGGCGATCGTCGACGCGCACCTCCTCGACAACCAGCGGCGGCGCTACCCGCGCGAAGTGATGCAGGCGTGGCGGATCGACGCTGGAAAGGCCCATCGCGGTCGCGACCCAGATGCGTCCGTCGGCGCTGCGCCAGGCTGCCGGGCTGGAGCCGCCGTTGCACTGTGCGCTGACCATACCTTCGGCCTCACCGAAGATTTCGACGGCCAGTTCCGCGCGCGTGCCGTCGGCTACTGCGTCGGCGTCCCGGCGCGCAATGCGCAGCACGCCGCGGTTGGTGGTCAGCCAGAAGCGGTCCTCGTCGTCGGCGACGATCTGGAACACGGTGTCGACCGGCAGGCCATGCCGCCGCGCGACCGTCGTCAGCGCGCCGTTGCGCTCACGCACGAGGCCGCGGTCGGTCGCCATCCAGATCGTGCCGTCGGCATCCTCGTGGAAACCGAACACATCCTCGATCTCGTCGAAGGCGGACAGGTCGACGGTGCGGACACGGTCCGCATCGGCCACGGCGGCACCGTTCGCCGTGCCGATCCAGACGCGCCCGTCGGCGGCTGCATGCAGCGACATGATGAACTCGCGCGGCAAGCCGTCGGCTACGGTGAAGTTGCGCCAGACGCCGTCACGCAGCCGGGACAGGCCGCGCGCGGTACCGACCCAGACCGCGCCGTCGCGTGCCGCAGCGATCGCGCGGACCTGATTGCCGGCGAGTCCGTCGGCGGTGCTCCAGCGCGTGAGCGTGCCGTCGCGCCAGTGCAGCAGGCCGTTGGCATAGGTGCCGACCCAGAGGCCGCCGGTCACGTCGCCGGCGAGACTCAGCACCGAGTCGCCGAACACGGCAGCGGTATCTTTCATCGCCTCGAAGCGGCCGTTGTTCCAGCGCGAAAGTCCGTTGCCCGTACCGGCCCACAGCGTGCCGTCGGCCGTTTCGAGCACGCTGCGCACGTAGTTGTCGGCCAGCCCGTGTTCGGTCGTATAGCTCACGAACGGCGCATCGCGCAGACGCAACAGGCCGCCGTTGGTGCCGACCCAGATGCTGCCTTCGCGATCCTCGAACAGTGCCGAGACGCGGTTGTTGGGCAGGCCGACTTCGCTGCCGAGGACTTCGACCTGATTGCCGCGCAGGCGCAGCACGCCGTGGTTGACCGTACCTATCCACAGATTGCCGCTGCGGTCCGTGAGCAGCCGCTGCACCGCACCGGCCGGCAGATCCGCGGCCGCGCGTGCGAAGCGTTCTCCATCGCCGCGATACACCCCGCGTTCGGTGCCGACGTAGATGCCGCCGTCGGCAGCGAAGGCGATATCGAAGACCGGGCCGGGCGGCAGTCCCTGCGCTTCGCCGAAAACCTGCACGACGTTGTCGCGGATGTGCACCGCACCCTCGGTGGTGCCAGCCCAGAGGCTGCCGTCGGCGTGTGCGCTGAGCAGCAGAAGCGACAGGCTCGGCAAGCCCTGCTCGAGCCCGAAATGACGCACGGTACCGGCGTGGACGCGGTCGAGCCCGGCGCTTTCAGTCGCGACCCACAGCGCACCGGCCGCATCCTCGGCCACATCCATGATCTCGTCCTGGGCCAGCCCCTCGCGCATGCTCAGGCGCGACCACTGGCCGTCGCGTAGCAACGTGACGCCGCCGCGCGAGGTCGCCATCACCAGCGTGCCGTCGCGCAGCACCTGCAACGCGCGCACGCCATCGTCGGTCAGCGCCGGCACGCCGGCGCGGTCGAACGCCCGGAATTCGATGCCGTTGTAACGCGCTACGCCTTCCCAGGTGGCGAACCACAGATAGCCGTCGGCCGTCTGCGCCACGCCTTGCACCAGGTTGTGCGGCAGGCCTTGCCGGGTGGTCCAGGTCTCGCGGGAATATTCGTTCAGCGGGCGCTGGTTACTGGCCGCCGCAGCCAAGTTCCCGCAGAGCAGCAGCAGGGCGCAGGCGAATCGGGCAACCGCCGTCAGCGCGGAACGCGGCATTGCGCAGGTACTCCCTTGCGGGGTTGGGGGGGAGCATACCTGATCGTTTGGGCGGCTCGGTGCGCCTGGGGGAAAAGCCGCCTACCAACGCCCCGACAGATACCAATGCGGCTGCGCCGCCGCGTACTCGACGACGCGGTTGGTTACTGCGGGGTCTCGCGCGTGAAACATTGCGTGGTGCTCGTCGGCACCGCCGCCATAGATGTGCGTATAAGCCCAGCCGTGGCGGCGCGAAAGAAAATTGCTT
>JAAFHE010000646.1 GCA_013298265.1 Lysobacterales bacterium
GCGGCCCGATATCCAGGTCATCGCGAGCGAGCCGGCCGGCGCGGCGCTGCTGTCGGGTCAGGAATGGAAACCGCACAAGATCCAGGGCTGGACACCGGATTTCCTGCCCGCGGTGCTGAGTCGCAGCATCGCCGACCGCATCCTGCCGGTCGACGATATCGTCGCGCGCGACACCGCCCGCCGCCTTGCCGCCGAGGAAGGCATCTTCGCCGGACTCTCCTCCGGCGCGACACTCGCCGCCGCGCTGAAGGTCGCCGAGGACGCCGCACCCGGATCAGCCATCCTCGCGATGCTGCCGGACACGGGAGAACGCTATTTGTCCACAATTCTGTTCGAAGGCGTCGCGGACGGCTCGGACGATGAGTGGCTGGCCTCGCTCAAACAAGCGCAGGCGGCGTGAGGAATTTCCCTCGTAAGTAGCAGCACGCGATGAATCGGACGCCCGATTGAGATCAATCGGGACCGCTGGTCTTTGCCGGTCTCAAAGAATCGCACGGCGAGTCGGTATCGACAGCCGTCCGCCGTCAGAACTCGATCTCGCCTTCGAGATAAAACACGCAGGCGCCATCGAGTTCGACGCGATCACCCGCCAGGCGACAGACCAACTCGCCACCACGTGCCGAGGCCTGATACGCACGCAACTCGGTCTTCCCGAGCCGCGGCGCCCAGTACGGCGCGAGCGAGCAATGCGCACCGCCGGTGACCGGATCTTCGGGAACGCCCTTGGCAGGCGCGAAATAGCGGCTGACGATGTCCCAGCCACCCCGCCCTGCTGCGGTGACGATCAATCCCGGTCGATCGAGCTGCGCGACGCGCGACATGTCAGGCGCGAGACGGCGAACGATGGCTTCGTCATCGAATACGGCAAGATAGTTGAACGGATTGACGTGCGCTTCAGACGGTACTACACCGAGCGCGATCGACAGCGCGTCGGTCACCTCGATGCGTCGCGACGGCCGCGATGGAAAGTCCATGCGATAGCCGGTCGTCGTGCGCACCACCGGCAACGGCCCACTCGCCGAATGAAACACGACGCGCTCGCGACCGGGCTCGAGCCGCTCCAGGACCACCGCCGCACTCGCGAGCGTCGCATGTCCGCACAGCGGCACCTCGACCGCCGGCGTGAACCAGCGCAGACGATAGTCGGCACCGCCCGGCACGAGGAACGCTGTCTCGGCGAGATTGTTCTCCGCCGCGATCGCGAGCATCACCGCTTCGGACGGAAACTCATCAAGCAACGCAACCGCAGCCGGATTGCCGCGGAATCGCCGCGTCGTGAAGCTGTCAAGCTGAAACAGGCGTGCGCGCATCGAGTCACCGTGTCGTAGAAAAGGCTCGACGCTGGCGGATCCGGTGCGGCGTCGCTCCGCCTGCACACTGCGCAAAGCCGACGAACCCGTCCAGGGCCAATCGCCGAGAAATCGGACGAACCGGGAAATGCACTGCTTTCAGGCAATGTGCTGCGACAGGCGTAGCGCGCGAAACTGACATCGTCGATACGATCGTTCCCGAATGTGCCACCTCTTGAGGGAACGCGGGAACCGCCTCAGCCAGAAGTCGGCGAAGCGCACCGGGCGACTACAACGCGACGCCGCCGACTTCGAGCCTTGTAGCAGGCGCCGGCGTCGCGAAGGTCCGAATGTCGTGCCGCTCGATCACCAAGAAGCGGCGCTGCGGATCGAGATCCGGATTGGCATTGATGGAAAAAGCGTCGTCGCGATAGACAGCACACACCATTTAGGGAACCTCTGAACAAGTCCTGGCACAGTCGCTTTTGTACTCAGCACCAGATCTCCACAACCCCGCCAAATGCCTGCTGCGCAGGCACTAGCCGTTCCGGCCCGATGGGCGTTCAGCGTGGTCAGAACCTGCGGTTCTGAGCGACCACCCTTCACCCTCTTGACTCAAGGGGGCTCCAGAATCAAAAGCCGATATCGACTTGTTCAGAGTTTCCCTAGAACAAGTGTTGCCAGTACGTGCGGGCCGCCGGTGGAAAACTTGATATGAAAGGCATCGATCCGTCTGAAGCCTGCCGGCAAAGGCGGGAACGCGATCGCAATGAATAGAACGACCGAAGGAACAAACAGCACACGCTAAGTCACCGCGTTCGCAATGATGCGGTATGGCGACACCACTGCCGCCATGCCATAGTGCCGCGCCCGCTCGACGGATCGTCGCCATGTTGCTCGCCGCCGCATTCACTGCCGTCAACATGCTGTGCACCGCACCGATCGAGCGCGATGCCGTCGACACCATCGTCGCAGCGGAACTGGCTACGCAGAAGGTGCCCGGCGTCACGCTCGCCGTCGTGAAGAGCGGCAAGCCGATCAAGGTCGCAGCCTATGGGTTGGCCAACGTTGAACATAGCGTACCAGCGCTGCGCGAGACGGTTTATCAGTCCGGATCGGTCGGCAAGCAGTTCACCGTCGCCGCAGTGCTGCTGCTCGTCAACGACGGCAAGCTCGATCTCGATGCGTCGGTGCGACGCTACCTGCCGGACGCCCCCCCGCTCTGGCAACCCGTGACCATCCGGCATCTGCTGACACACACCAGCGGCCTCGCCGATTGGAACGAACTGAATCGTTCGATCGAACGCGACGATCACACCGAAGACCAACTGCTGGCCAAGCTGTTCACGCGCAAGCTCGACTTCGTGCCAGGCGAGCGATTCGACTACAGCAACACCGGCTATGCGCTATTGGGTGTCATCGTTTCCAAGGCATCGGGGCAGTTCTACGGCGAGCTGCTGCGCGAACGCGTCTTCGCGCCGCTGCGCATGTCGACGCGCATCATCAGCGAAGCCGACATCATTCCGCACCGCGCCGCCGGCTACCGTTTCGTCGATGGTCAGCTCAAGAACCAGGAATGGGTATCGCCGAGCGCGAACTCGACCGCTGACGGCAGCCTGTACCTGACCGTCGACGACCTGATCCGCTGGGACGCCGCGCTCTACACCGATCACCCGCTGCCGAAGGCGGCGCGTGAACTCATGTGGACGTCGGCAACCACACGCGACGGCAAGCCGACGGGCTACGGATTCGGCTGGATCATCGACACGTTCGACGGCCATCGTCGCGTCGGCCACACGGGCGAATGGCAGGGATTCAGCACAGCCATCGATCGCTATATCGACGACAAGCTCACCGTCATCGATATAGCGA
>JAAFHE010000636.1 GCA_013298265.1 Lysobacterales bacterium
TGCCCTCACGGCCGCGACGCGTCTGCCGGCCCAGGGATTCGCGCGTGTAGCCAGCGTCCTCGAGCGTTTCGTAGGCGCATTGCAGGAACAGGCGTTCCTGCGGGTCCAGTCCGTAGGCTTCGGCCGGGGAGATATTGAAGAACAGCGGGTCGAAGTCGGCCACGCCGGCGATGAATCCGCCCCACTTGCCGTAGGTCTTGCCGACGGTGCCCTTCTGCGGCTCGAAATAGGCGTCGTGATTCCAGCGCTCCGCCGGAACTTCGGTGATCGAGTCGCGGCCGGCCTTCAGATTGTCCCAGAACGCGTCCAGCGTATCGGCGCCGGGATAGCGGCCGGCGACGCCGACGATGGCGACGAACTCCCGCGCGGCAGTGCCGGATCGCGACGCTTCGACGGCGGCGGCGGGCCGCTCGCGCGAGGGCCGTTCGCGTCGGGTCGGCGCGGCAACGGATGCCGCGACAGCGGGCGCGACGCCGGTGGGGCGAGGCGAGGCCTGTGGTTGGGCGCCGCCGATGAGCTGCAGCAGCTGGTCGCGATGCTTGGTCTGGAAATAGCGGCCCAACGCCGCGAGGGTCTGGTATTCGAAGAACAGCGTCTTGGAGAGCGACCCGAATATCCGCTCCAGCGCATTCGTCAGTTCGAGCGCAAGGATGGAATCCAGGCCGTAGCGCTCGAACGGTGCATCCGCCTCGATGTGTTCGACCGGCAGCTTCAGCGTGCCCGACAATGCCTGCTTCAGATAGCCCAGCACCTGCTGGTCGAAGCGGTCTCCGGCGTCGGCTGACGGGATCGGCACTGCGCGCGGTGCAGCGGCCGCGGGTGCGACGATCGGGGTCACCGCCATCACGAGTTGTTCGGCCGCCTCGATGACCCGGTGCAGATAGACGCGCGCGCGGTTCGTCGCGAGCGCGGCGTACAACGCGGCGATGCCGTCGGCAGCGGACAGTTCGACGAGACCGCGTTCACGCAGGCGAAGACGCGCCGCCTCGGGCATCTGCATGCGCCCGTCGGCCCACAGCGGCCACGCGATCGACAGCGTGCGGCCGTGACGTTCGCCACGCTCCACGCGGGCGCGCCGGTGCCGCGCGTAGCCGTCGAGAAACGCGTTCGCCGCCGCGTAGTCGGCCTGTCCCGGATTACCGTAGACGCCGCTGGTCGACGCAAACAGCACGAACAGATCCAGCGGACGCGCACCGATCGCGTCGTCGAGGTGAGCGACCGCGTGCACCTTCGGGCCGAGCACGGCCGAATAGTCGTCGGCGTTCTTGTTGCGCAGGAAACTGTCGCGGATCACACCGGCGGAATGGATCACGCCGTCGAGCCGCCCGTAGCGCCGGTCGATACGCGCGATCAGCGCATCGACGTCGGCACGCTGCGACAGGTCGGCCTGATGGTACTCGACGTCGAAACCAGCCCCGTCCGACCAGACCGACAACTGTTGCCGCTGGACGTCGCCGAGCGCCGAGCGGCCGACCAGCACGAGGTGTGCGCCCGGCGCATGCTGCAGGATCTCCGCCGCGAAAATGCGTCCGAGTCCACCCAGGCCGCCGGTGACCAGATAGACGCCATCGGCCTTCCACGGCGGCAATCCCTGCGACGTAGCCAGCTCGACGCCGCCCTCGCGCTGCCGCGCTCCGCGGCGGTAGCGCGTGAACGCGGCGTCACTCGCGGCGTCCTGCTGCAGGCGTCGCAGCCAGGCGTCGGCGTCACGTTCGTCATCGAGTCCGACCACCTGTCCGCGCAGGCGCGGGTTTTCCAGCTGCGCCGTCTGCAGCAATGCGCCGAGGCCGTTCAGCAGTTCGCCATGCGGCGTCTGCTCGATCACCAGTTGCAGCAGCACCGGTGAATCACCGTCGTCGAGAATCTGCTGCACGCGTTCGATCAGATGCCAGCCATAGCGCGCATAGCGCTCGGTAATCGAGCCCGGGACATCGAGACGTTCCCAGCGCACGCCATCGACGGACTGCAGCGCCGTCGCCAGCTCGTCGTAGAGCGCCGCATCGGCGTCGTCGGGCTGCAGCAGGAACACGTGGCGCTGTTCGTGACGATCGACGGCCGTTGCTTCATCGAACGGACTGTCGCGCCACTCGCGACCGTAGTGGACGGTCCGCGACGGCGGCTCGCTGCGCTGGCGAGCCGCCGGCCGCGCGCTGAGATTCTCCAGCACGACGCACACGTTGCCGTCCGCATCGCAGAGTTCGACCTGCAGCATCGGCAATTGCGCCGTGGTCGTGGTCTCGCGCAGCACGGCAAAGCGGACTTGCCGGGTGCCGTCGTAGATCCTGACCTGCTCCAGGCTGTAGGGAACCAGCGGACCGTCGCCGCCGGAACCTGCGCGCGACATTCCCACCACCGCATGCAAGGCGCTGTCGAGCAGGGCCGGATGCAGCACGAAACGGTCGCTCTGCGGGCGGGCCGCCTCGGGGAGGTTCAGGCGCGCCACGACGCAGTCGACGCCGGATTCGTCCCTGCCGATGCCCACGCTTTCGAGAGCGCGGAAGCTCGCGCCGTAGTCGAGACCGCCCGCACGCAGCCGCTCGTAGCATTCCGCTGCCGACAGCCGCTGTGCGCAACGCGCTTGGAGCCGTTCGATGTCGATGCGCGGCGCGGGCTCGGCCGGCATCCACGCGGCCGAGCCCTGCGAATGGACGATGCGTCCCTCGTCCGCTGCGTCATCGCCCGCCGCGGCCGAACTGTAGATCTCGTAGCCGATCTCGTCGTGTCCCTGGCGATACAGGCTGATGTGCACGTCGACCGCTTCGTCGCGCACGATCAGCGGCCGCGACCAGACCGCATGGCGCAGGATCAGGTAGCTGTCCGGCGCAGGCGCAGCGCCGCCGCCCGCATCGACCGCGGCACGCGCCATCTCGAGATACGCCATGCCCGGCAGCACGCGTTCGCCGAGGACGACGTGATCGCGCAGAAAGAATTCGTCGCCGGTGAAGCGCGAGCTGAAGCGCTGCGCATCCACATCCGAGGTGTTCTCGTGCAGCAGCGGATGCCGCGGCGCCGAAGTACCGGACTGGCGGACGGCGGCGGACTCGTCAAACCAGTAGTGATCGCGCGCGAACGGATAGGTCGGCAACGCGATGCGCGGCGGCGGCGCGTCGCCGAACAGGATGGCCCACGACAGCGTATAGCCCTGACAATGCAGTTCGGCCAGCGCCGGCAACGCCTCGTTGTCTGCGCCGTCGCGCAGGCGCAACAGCAGGTCCT
Organism: Lysobacterales bacterium; assembly: GCA_013298265.1. GTDB lineage: Bacteria > Pseudomonadota > Gammaproteobacteria > Xanthomonadales > Rhodanobacteraceae > Tahibacter. Next base: position 3,217 of record JAAFHE010000636.1, read on the forward strand.
C
>JAAFHE010000651.1:0-1809 GCA_013298265.1 Lysobacterales bacterium
TTTTTTTTTGGATTGCTGGCCGAGCGCTCGCTGTCGCTGGTCGTCGGCGTGCTGGCGGTGCTGAAGGCCGGCGCTGCGTACGTGCCGCTGGACCCGGACTATCCACCCGAACGGCTGGCCTGGCTGGTCGCCGACAGCACCCCAGCGGCGCTGCTGGTACAGCCGCATCTGGCTGCGCGGCTGCCGCCATCGGCGGTGGCGACGCTGCCGTTGCACGAGACCGAAGACGCCGACGACCCGGCGGACGATGTGATCGACGAAGCAGACTGCGACGGCGGCTCTCTGGCCTATGTGATCTACACCTCCGGCTCCACGGGCCAGCCCAAGGGCGTGATGAACGAGCACGGCGCCGTGCTCAACGGGCTGCTGTGGGCCAGGGACGCGTTTGCGCTCGGTGTCGGCGACCGCGTGCTGCACAAGACGCCGATCAGCTTCGATGTGTCGGTCTGGGAACTGCTGCTGCCGCTGATCACGGGGGCGACCGTCGTCCTCGCCCGGCCCGGCGGACAGCGCGATCCGGCCTATCTGGCGCAGCTGATCCGCAACGAAGCGATAGACACGGTGTTCTTCGTGCCGTCGCTGCTGCGCAGCTTCCTTGACACGGCACCGCTGCCGCAGCCCTCGCTGCGACGCATCGTCTGCAGCGGCGAGGCGTTGCCCGATGCGCTGTACCGGCGCTGCACGGAACAATTCAGCGTTGTTTCTTTGTATAATTTATACGGCCCGACCGAGGCCGCCGTCCATGCCACGGCCTGGTGCGACCGCAGCGCGGCACCCGGCGACAGCGTCTGCATCGGCCGCCCGCTGCCCGGCACGGCCGTGCGCATCCTCGACGGGCGCGGGCTGGCGCTGCCGGCGGGTGCCGTCGGCGAGATCGTGCTCGGCGGCGTGGGCGTCGCCCGCGGTTATCACGGCCGCGCCGATCTGACGGCGCAGCGCTTCATCGACGATCCCGCCGCACCGGACGGGTATCGCCGCTGGTATCGCACCGGCGACCGCGGCCGCTGGCGTGCAGACGGCAATCTGGACTATCTCGGTCGCGCCGACGACCAGGTCAAGCTGCGCGGCTTCCGCATCGAGCCCGGCGAAATCGAGCATCAGCTGCAGACGGTGGCCGGCGTGGTGGCAGCGCTGGTGCTGCTGCGCGAGGACGTGCCGAGCGACCAGCGGTTGGTCGCCTACGTGGCCGTCGGCGGCGAAGCGGGGGACAGCGTATACGACACGGCGCTGGTCGAACGCCTGCGCCGCCGCGTGCAGGAACAGTTGCCCGACTATCTGCGCCCGTCCGCCTTCGTGCTGCTGCCGCAGTTTCCGCTGACGGCCAGCGGCAAGACCGACCGCCGCGCGCTGCCGCCGCCGCAGGCGGACTTCGGCAGCGCGGCGGAGTTTCAGGCACCGTCGTCGGCACCGGAAATCGCGCTGGCCGGACTGTGGGCCGCGCTGCTGCGGGTCGATGCGCGGCGCATCGGCCGCCAGACCAATTTCTTCGCGCTGGGCGGGCATTCGCTGCTGGCGGTGCAGCTGGTGACGCGGATACGCGAACAATTCGGCGCCGCCGTCGCCCTGCGCGACGTGTTCGACGACACCGGCCTCGCCGCGCTGGCGCGGCGCATCGCCGCCGCCGCGCCGGCAACGCTAGCGCGCATCGCCGTCGCCGACCGCGCGGCGCCGCTGCCGCTGTCGTACTCGCAGCAGCGCCTGTGGGCGGTGGACCGGATGGGCGGCAGCGCCCAGTACCACCTGCCAGTGGCATTGCGCGTGGACGGCGTGCTCGATGCGGCGGCGCTGCAGTGGGCGGTCGAGCAGGTC
>JAAFHE010000651.1:1819-3150 GCA_013298265.1 Lysobacterales bacterium
ACGAAGTGCTGCGCACGACGCTGGTCGTGGACAACGGCGCTACGGTGCAGAAGATCGCGGCGGCGGCTGCGGTGGCGTTGACCGAAGTCGACCTGTCGGCGCTGGGCGAGGAGGCGCAGCGGCAGGCGGTCAAACAGCAGGTGCAGCACGAGGCGCAGCAGCCGTTCCGTCTGGATCGCGACCCGCCGCTGCGGCTGGCGCTGCTGCGGCTGTCGATGCAGTCACAAGTGGTATTGTTCACCATGCACCATATCGCCGCCGATGGCTGGTCGTTTGGCGTGCTGGTGCGCGAATTGAATGCGCTGTATTCGGAACGGGTGTCCGGCGCTGCGGCGCAGTTGCCGCCGCTGCCGGTGCAGTACGCGGATTTCGCCCAGTGGCAGCGCGACTGGCTGCACGGCGATGGCGCGCGCGTGGCGCAGGACTATTGGCGCACGCAGCTGGCCGACTGCCCGCTGCTGCACGACCTGCCGCTGGACCGTCCGCGTCCGCCGCGCCAGGGCGTGGAAGGCCACTGCCTGGAGCAGCAGCTCGACGGCGAGCTGGCCACGGCGCTGGAAGCGCTGTGCCGGCGCGAAGGCGCAACGCTGTTCATGCTGCTGCAGACGGCGTTCGCGCTGCTGGTCAGCCGCTACAGCCAGAAGCGCGACGTGGTGATCGGCACGCCGGTGGCCGGCCGCACGCGGGCGGAGCTGGAACCGCTGATCGGTTTCTTCATCAACTACCTGCCGCTGCGCAGCCGCTTCGAGGAAAACCTGCCGCTGACGACGGTGCTGGCGCAGCAGAAGCAGATGCTGCTGGACGCGTATTCGCAGCAGGAGCTGCCGTTCCAGCAGATGGTCGAGGCGCTGAACCCGCCGCGCAGCGTGGCTTACGACCCGATCATCCAGCTAGTATTCGGCCTGGAGATGACCGGCGTGGACCAGCTGGAACTGGGCGAGCTGCAGCTGAGTGTGCTGCGCCAGGGGCAGACGCCGGCCAAGGTCGACCTGGAAGTGACAGTGAACAGCGGCACCGACGGCATGGCCTTGAGCTGGCTGTACCGCAGCGAGCTGTTCGACGAGTCAACGATCGCGGGTTTTGCCGTAGCGTACGAAAGGCTGCTGCGCGGCATCGTGGCACAGCCGCACTGTGGCATTTTTGATTTTGTTCTGGACGAGGCCGAAGGCGGGCAGGGTGGCGACCTGCGCGAGGCGGGGCAGGTCTGCGTGCACAGTGCGTTCGAGGCGCAGGTGCGGCGCACGCCGGATGCCTTGGCCGCTGCCTGCGGCGAGCAGGTGCTGAGCTATCGCGAACTGGACGAAAAGGCGAAGCGGCTGGCGCGCTATCTG
>JAAFHE010000637.1 GCA_013298265.1 Lysobacterales bacterium
GGTTTCGAGAATGCGCCAGCACAGTTCGGGAAACTCGATGCCGATCGCGCGCGCCGCCTTGGGCACGAGCGAGTGACTCGTCATGCCCGGTGTCGTGTTCACCTCGATCAGCCAGTTGCCGCCGCCGCGGTCACGCATCACGTCGACGCGCCCCCAGCCGCTGGCGCCCGAGGCGTGGAACGCGCGCAGCGCGAGTGCGCGCAATTCCTTCTCGGCCACGCCCTGCAGGCCGGGACAGAGGTACTGTGTGTCATCGGCGATGTACTTGGCGTGATAGTCGTAGAACTTGCCCTTGGGCACGATGTTGATGCTGGGAAGCGCCTCGCCGTCGAGGATGCCGACGGTGAACTCGTCGCCGACGATGAGTTCCTCGATGAGCAGTTCGCCGTCGTAGCGCGAAGCCAGCTCCAGCGCGGCCGGCAGGTCGGCGTCACCTAACACGCGCGTGATACCGACGCTGGAGCCTTCGCGCGACGGCTTGACGATGACCGGATAGCGCAGCTCCGCAATCACCGCCGCGATGTCCTCGCCCTTGCGATAGGCGCGGAAGCGCGGCGTCGGCAGCCCCTTCGCGATCCAGATCTCCTTGGTGCGCACCTTGTCCATGGTCAGCGCCGAGCCCAGCACGCCCGAACCCGTGAACGGCACGCCGAGCGCCTGCAGCGCGCCCTGCAGCATGCCGTCCTCGCCACCGCGGCCGTGCAGGATGTTGAAAACGCGCGCGAAGTGGCCCGCGCGTAGCGCATCGAGCAGTGCCGGAATGCCATCGACCGGATGCGCGTCGACGCCAAGCGAACGCAGCGCCTCGAGCACGTTGCGGCCCGAGTCCAGCGAGACTTCGCGTTCCGTCGAGTTGCCGCCGAGGGCAACGGCGACACGTCCGAACAGTTGGGGGTCGGTGATGCGCATCAGGGAGTTGCCTTTGTCTTCAGTTCACCCAGCGCTGCCAGCTCGCTCGCCGCCGCACCGATATCGCCTGCGCCCATGAGCAGCAGCTGGTCGCCGTCACGCAGCAGCGCGGGCAGCACGTTTTTCAGTTCCCGCGGGTGGTCGATGACGACCGGATCGACCTTGCCGCGTGCGCGCAGCGCACGCGCCAGCGCGCGCGCGTCGGCGTTCGCGATCGGCGCTTCGCCGGCGGGGTAGACCTCCGTCAGCACCAGCACATCCACTTCGCTGAGCACCTTGGCGAAGTCGTCGAGAAGGTCGCGCGTACGCGAGTAGCGATGCGGCTGGAACGCAACCACGAGGCGCCGCTCCGGCCAGCCGCCGCGCGCAGCCGCGAATACGGCGGCCAGCTCGCTGGGATGGTGGCCATAGTCGTCGACGAGGGCCACGCGGCCTGCGTCCAGGGCCAGTTCGCCGCGCGCCTGGAAACGCCGGCCGACACCCTGGAACTGCGCCAGCGCGCGCTGGATAGCGGCGGCATCGACACCGAGCTGCCAAGCCACTGCCGCGGCGGCCAGCGCATTTAGCACATTGTGCAATCCGGGAAGATTCAGCATCACCGGAACCACTGCGTCCGCGCCCGGCAGCACGAGATCGAAGAACATCTGCGCGCCCTGCTGGCGCAGGTTTTCGGCGCGCACGTCGGCGTCCGCGCTCGCTATGCCGTAGGTCAGGATGCTGCGCGTGGTTTCCCGGGCCAGCTCGGCAACCTCGGCATTGTCGATGCATAGCACCGCAAGGCCGTAGAACGGCAGGCGATGCAGGAAATCCGCGAACGCCTTCTTTACCTTGCCGAAATCGCCCTCGTAGTTCTCCAGGTGGTCAGCGTCGATATTCGTGACGATCGCGATCATCGGCGAGAGCATCAGGAACGAACCGTCTGATTCATCGGCCTCGGCCACGAGATACTCACCCGTGCCCAGGCGCGCATTCGCCGCCACCGCCGTGAGCTGGCCGCCGATCACGAAAGTCGGGTCCAGGCCCGCCTCGGCGAGCACGCTCGCGACGAGGCTGGTCGTCGTGGTCTTGCCGTGCGTGCCGGCGACGGCGATGCCGCGGCGAAAGCGCATGAGCTCGCCGAGCATTTCCGCGCGCGGCACCACCGGGATGCGACGCTGGCGTGCGGCGAGCAGTTCCGGATTGTCGGCGCGGATCGCGCTGGACACGACGATCGCATCGGCATTTTCCACATGTTCAACCGCATGCCCGAGGTCCACGCGGATGCCCAGCGCGGCCAGACGCCGTGTCGTGGGCGAATCGGTCCTGTCCGAACCCGACACGTCGTAGCCCAGGTTGTGCAGCACCTCGGCGATGCCGCTCATGCCGACGCCGCCGATGCCGACGAAGTGTACGCGCCGCAGCGCATGGATGATGTCGTCGTGAGGCGCTAGGCGGCGCGGCGTCATGCGGCCACCTCCAGGCACTGCGTGGCGATACGGGCCGCGGCGTCCGGCCGGGCCAGCCCGCGCGCGGCTTCTGCCATCGCAAGCAGGCGCTGTCTGTCGTTGAGCAAGACGTTCAATTCCTCGTATAGGCGCTGCGGCGTTGCGTCGCCGTCGGCAATGCGCAGCGCAGCGCCCAGGCCGACGAAGGCGTCCGCGTTGCGCGTCTGGTGGTCGTCGACCGCGTGCGGGTACGGCACCAGCACTGCGCCGCAGCCGGCGGCGGCGATCTCGGCCAGCGTGAGCGCGCCAGCACGGCAGACGATGAGGTCGGCCCAGGCATAGGCCGCGGCCATGTCGTCGATGAAGGCTTCGACGCTGGCGTCGACGCCGGCGTTCGCGTACGCCGCCCGCGCCGCCTCGGCATGCCGCGCGCCGCACTGGTGGCGCACCAGCGGCCGCGCGTCCATCGGCAGTTGCGCCAGGGCCGGCGGCAGGCGCGTGTTCAGCGTCTGCGCGCCCAGACTGCCACCGAGCACCAGCAGACGCGGCGCACCGCTGCGTCCAGCAAAGCGTTCATTCGGCGCGCGGATCGCGGCGATCGTTGCACGCACGGGATTGCCGACCCAGATCGCATTCTGGCTTTGTGGAAAGGCGTCGGCGAAGCCTGCGAGCACACGACGCGCGACATGCGCCAGCGCGCGGTTGGTCGCGCCGGGTATGCGGTTCTGCTCGTGTACCAGCAGGGGCGTGCCGATGAGCCACGCGGCAATCCCGCCGGGTCCCGCGGCATAGCCGCCCATCGACAGCACGCTGCGCGGCCGCGAGCGACGCAGCATGCGGCGCGCGGCCAGCACGGCGCGCGCGATGCGCAGCGGCGCCCG
>JAAFHE010000064.1 GCA_013298265.1 Lysobacterales bacterium
ATCAATCTGGTCAAGAACGCGCACGAAGCCGGCAGCGCGGTCGACGATGTCGGCCTTCAGGTCAGCCAGCGGTCCGGCGAGACGCGCATCGAGGTCTACGACCGCGGTACCGGCATGAACGACGCAGTGCTCGCCAACGCGCTGCTGCCGTTCTACTCGACCAAGCGCTCGGGTTCGGGCCTGGGGCTGGCGCTCGCGCGCGAGATCGCCGAAGCCCATGGCGGCCGCATCATCCTCGCCAATCGCGATGGCGGCGGCCTCTGTGTAACGCTCGTGCTGCCGCGCTGACGGACGCCGCGCTGCCAGCGCGCCATCCGGTGTTTCTGCCGATATCCGCAGTGGCCACCGTTCTGCGTTGAGGCAAGGCGGCCCTGGTCCGGTCGGGCTGCGAACGCATTGCCCGCCGCGGGATCCGCATCGAACCCAGCGCCTATTGCTATGATCCGGCCGACGGAGGAAGCCGTTCGCATGTCCCCAACGCCGGTGAAGATCCCTGGATATGAGTTCCTGCGCCAGCTTGGCACGGGCGGCATGTCTACGGTCTGGCTGGCGTTGCAGGAGTCGCTGCAGCGCAAGATCGCCATCAAGCTGATGAAGCGCGCGCACGATTCGTCATCCGACGACGCGCGTCAGTTCGAAAAGCGCTTCCTGCTCGAAGGCCGCACGATGGCCAAGCTGCCGCACCGCAATATCGTTGCGGTCTACGACATCGTGTCCACCGAGGATGTCGCCTATATCGCGATGGAATTCCTCGAAGGTGGCACGCTGTCGGATCGCATGCAGGCAGGCCTGTCGCTGGCAGAAGCGGTCAGCGTCGTGGTGCAGATTGCCGGCGCGCTGGATTTCGCCCACAGCCAGGGCATCATCCACCGCGACCTCAAGCCCGCCAACATCATGTTCCGTGATGCGGCGACGCCGGTCCTGACCGACTTCGGCATCGCCCGCCAGCAGGACCAGGCGGCGACGCGGCTGACCCAGACCGGCATGCTGGTGGGTACGCCGAACTACATGAGTCCCGAGCAGATCAGCGGCAGCGACATCGACGGCCGCTCCGATCTGTACAGCCTCGGCATCATGTTCTACGAGCTGCTCTCCGGCCGCACGCCGTTCAATGGCGACACGCCCATCGCGGTCATGATGGCGCACCTGACCCAGCCCGCACCGCCGCTGGATGCGGAGTTCAGCCACTTCCAGGTCGTGCTGGACCGGATGCTCGCGAAGAATCGCGACGAGCGCTATGCGACCCTGCGTGATTTCGTCGTAGCGCTCAAGCAGCGCGTGATCGCGAGCGACACCCTGCTCATGCGCTTGCAGCTGACGCCGGGCATGACCTCGTCGGAGCAACTGCGCCAGCTCGGGTTCACCGCGAGCGACCCGTCGGGCAGCGGCCTGCGCAATGTCGGCTCGCTGTCGGCATCGGCGCCACTGCCGCGGCCGCAGGACGTCGCCGCGCGCAAGACCGGAGGCGCGTCGTCGCCGGGGCGCCCGCCGCCGGGCCGGCCTGCGGTGGCGACCGCCCCGCCGCCGTCACGATCGGTCCCCCATCGGCCGTTGCTGTGGCCATGGCTGGCGGCTGCCGGCATTTTGCTGGTGGGGCTCATTGGCGTCGGCATCTGGCGCTGGCAGGCGGGTTCGGGCCTGTCGTCGGAGGAGCTCGCGCTGGTCGGCTACTGGGTCAAGGACGCCGAACGCATGGCGGCCGACAGCAAGCTGGTTTCTCCGCCCGGTGACAACGCCTACGAAGTGCTGCAGAAAGTGCTGCAGAAAGATCCGGAGAACGAGGCCGCCCAGGCCCTGCTCGACCGCATCGCGCAGGCCATGCGCGCCGAGGCCGAGGCGGCGCTGGCCAAGGGTGATTTCAACCTGGCCCGCGACAAGGCCGATCAGGCCCTGTTCGTACGCAAGGAAGACGCGGACCTCGCCGCACTCAAGCAGCGCATCGACGTCGCGGTCGCGGCGGACGAACGCAAGAAGCAGCTGGAGCAACTGCTCGCCGGTGCCCTTGCCGCCGACAAGGCCGGCAAGCCCTTCGGCCCCGACGGCAGCTATGCGCTGCTGGTCAAGGCGCGTGAGCTGGCGTCCGACGATGCCGCCGTACGGCAGCGCATGGACGCGTTCGTTCTTGCCCAGCTCGCGCCGGCGCGCGAAGCGCTCGCGGCCGGCAACAGCGAGCGAGCCAATCTGCTGCTGATCGGCCTGCGCCCCGAGCTTGGCAAGGAGGCCGCCTTCACCGCGTTGTCCACCGATGCGACGCAGGCGCAGCGGGCAGCCGGCCTCGAAAAGCAGATCGTCGCGTTGTTGCAGCGCGGCGAAGGTGAGCTGAAGGCCGGGCGGCTGGTCGAGCCGAGCGCGGCGAACGCGCTGGCCAGCCTGGGCCAGCTACGCGAGATTGCGCCTGACGACACGCGTGTGAAGGCCTTCGCCGGCCAGCTCGCGGCGGCGCTGGTCGCCGAAGCGCGCCAGTCCGCGGCGACTGCGCCGCAGCGTGCGTTGGAGCGGGCAGAGCTTGCGTTGCGCGCCGATCCTTCGCGCGCCGACGCGACTGCGCTCAAGACCGAGATCGAACAGCGCCTGGGCCAGCGCCTGGCGGATATCGGCCGCGCGCTGTCGCAGGCCAAGCAGGCGATCGCCGAGCAGCGCTATCTGAGTCCGGCCGGCAGCAGCGCCCGCGATGCGCTCGACAATGTACTCAAGCTTGATCCGCAGAACGCCGAGGCGCGCGATCTGCTGGCCGAGCTGCCGCGGCGCGTCGGCGACGGCGTGGAAGCCAAGGCTGTGGCGAAGGAGACGGCGGCGGCACTCGCGCTCGCGCGCAGCGGTGCGGCGGCGTTTCCGGCGGATGCGGCGCTCAAGACCTTGCTCGCGCGGGTCGAGGCGCAGGCCCAGGGCGAGCAGCGCGAGGCCGACGCCAAGGCGACGCGTGAGCGCATTGCCAACGCGATCGGCGCGACGCCCGTGCGCGCCGACGGGTTGGGCCAGGCCGCCGCGTCGCTCGCGTCGCTGCTCGCCACCGATCCCGGCGATGCCGAAGCACTGGCCTTGCGTTCGCGTCTGGCCGAAACGGTAGCCGCGGCGCTGCGCGCCACCACGAGCCTGATCGATTTCGATGCGCTGACCGCGTTCGTGCGCAGCAACGAGAAACTGCTCGCGACCGAGCCGGCCGCCACCGCGCTGCTGCGCGAAGCGCCCGCACTGCGGCAGAAGCTGGAACAAGTGGAAACTGAGCGGCTGGCCGCGCTGCAGGGCGAACTCGTGCTCAACGCGCAGCCCTGGGCGCAGGTCGAGTCCATCGTCGACGGCAACCGCAAGACGATCGGGCTGCCGGGCGAGGCGAGCACGCCGTTCGCGCTCAAGCTGCCGGCCGGCAATTACGTGATCACGTTCCGTCATCCGCAGGCGAGCAAACCGGTGACGGTCATCGCCAAAGTAGAGGCGCAGCGTCGCGCTGTCGCCAACGCGGCGTTCCCGACCATATCGGCAGAGGACTATTTCTCGCGTGCGGGCTGGTAAGGGAATCGTCGCCATGCTCGCGGCGCTGCTGGCAGCGTCGCCGGTCCTGTCCGACTACAAGGACAGCTACAGCCGTGGCCTCGAGGCCGCGAAGGACGGCGACTGGGCGGCGGTGCGCCAGCGCATGCAGGAGGCAATCGCGGACAACCCGACCGCGGCGCCGCGCGTGCGCCTGTATGGCCAGCGCTGGGAACCGTACGTGCCGCAGTTCTACCTGGGTCTGGCCGCGTACAAGCAGGGCGACTGCGCCACCGCGCTGGCGCAGTGGCGTTCGTCGGCCAACGGTAGCGTCATCTCGGGCGTACCCAATCTCAAGGCCGAGCAGGATCGCGGTGCAGCCGCCTGCGATACGCGTGTGGCGCAGCAGCCGATACCCGAACCACCCAAGACCGATCCCCGCGCGGGCACGGGCACGGGCACGGGCACGACGGCGCCGGCTACGCCCGACGGCGGCCGCGAACCGCCCAAGCCGCCGCCGCCGAAAATCGAGCCGCCCAGGACCGAACCGCCAAAAACCGAACCGCCGAAGGCCGAACCGCCGAAGGCCGAACCGCCGAAGGCGCCGCCAAAGCCGGCGGAAACCCCGCTTGCGCAACGCGTGCCGGCGGCGTTGCTTGAGGCGTTCCGCAACTATCTGGGCGGTCGCTACGCCGAGGTCGCGCGTATCAATCCGGATTCCTTTTCCGATGCGCGATCCCGCGCCCAGGCTTACCTGATCCGCGCGGCCGCGCGCCAGATCCAGGCCGAGATCGACAATTCCGCCGCCGGCCTCGATGCGGCGCGTGCCGACATCCGCGCGGTACGGGCCGCCAATCCCAGCCTCGTACCGGATCCGGCGCTGTTCTCGCCGCGGTTCCGCAGTCTCTACAGCACGACGCGCTGATCCCTGTCGTCTTTGCGACGCGTAGTACGTATTGGTATGTGTTCGCTCGCGGCGCGACTTCGCGTTGCGTTGCGGTACATCGTGGTCTGCGCTAGCGTGATGCCAGCGCAGGAGACTGCGAGCAGTCGGGCAGGGGGACACTATGCGTGCATTGATTCTTTTGGTCTGGGCGGTCGCCGGCGGCCTGTTGTGCGGCACGGCCACCGCAGGCAATCCGCCCGCTTCGTTCATCGACCGGCTCGAAGGCGATGCGGCGGGCACGGTAGTGGTCGGTTCCCGCGCAAATCTTAGCTGGGCGGCTACGGCCCAGGTCTGCACCTATGCAGGCAGCACGTTTCCGCCCGGAGTCCGTTTCGACGACTGGCCGACTGATCCCTCCGGCGGCACGACAGCGCCGGCCTGCAGCGGTTTTGCGAGCTGCGCTTCGCCGCGTTCGTATACTTTTTTCCTCGGCACCCCGGGCGCCTACCACTTTCAGGTGAATTGCCTGACCAGCGGCGGGCCGGCGGTGACTTCCAGCGTCGACGTGCTCGTGGTCGAAGCGCCGAGCGCCGCGCGCGTCGCGCTCAGCCTGTCGGCGAGCACGTCCGGGCCGGTGCGGCCTGGCATACCGTTCAACTACACCGCCGTGCTCAACAACAACGGTGGTTTCCGCCTGACTGCCCCGACCACCACGCTGACGTTGCCGGCAGAACTGTCCTTCGTCAGCAGCAGCTGCGCCACTGCCAGCGGCAGTGCGGTGACGTGGGCTTTGCCCAACGGATTGGGCGGCGGCGAGAGCGCCGCGTGCCAGATCGTGGTGAGACTTGGCGCGATTCCGTCCGGCGAATCGGTGCTCACGACGGCGCGCACGACGTTCTCGATCTTGTCGTCGAGTTTCGTGCTGAGTACGAGCGAGCTGATTGGTACCGCGCGGCGCTCGCGCCCGCTCAGCGTGACCCGCAGCGGCGCGCCGACGACGCTGGATTCGGTCACGCCGGTGATCAGCGGCGACGGTTCGCTCGTGCTGTTTTCCACACGTCAGCGCGGCCTGACCACCAACGACGGCAATACGGCCGGTAACGACATCGTGCTCAAGGACCGCCGCGACGGTTCCGCCCGCCTCGTCAGCGTTGGTGGCATCACTGGCGGTACTGTGCTGCGCGGCAACAGTTCCTCGCCGGCGATATCCGCGAACGGCCGCGCCATCGCCTTCATCTACGAACCGGCGGCCGGCCGCGACGGCGAATTGCCGAAGGCCGGAGAAACCGGCCAACTCTGCAGCGCGCCGCCGAACGGCTTGTTCCGTCCGATCTGCACCACCACGGCGCCAAACGGACAGGCTCTGTCAGGTCCGGCCGAAGGGCCGACCATGTCGGCGGACGGCACGCTCATGGCCTTCTGTTCCTCGGCCGAAAACTGGGTCGTCGGCGACAGCAATGGCGCCAAGGACGTCTTCATCATGAACCTGAGCACGCGTATCGTGTCGCTGGTGTCGACCAGTTCGGCCGGGGTGCAAGGCAACGGCGCCAGTTGCGACGCGGCGATCTCGGGCAACGGCAAGTTCGTCGTATTCCGCACGCGAGCGCCCAATCTCGGCGGCACCGCGAACTGGCAGCTCGTGCGCAAGAATCTCTCGACCGGCCAGCTCGAACGGCTGAGCCAGGGCAGCGACGGCGGCGCGTCCAACGCCGACGCAGGCCGGCCATCGGTCTCGTTCAACGGACAGCGTGTCACCTTCTCCTCACGAGCGAGCAATCTCGTTGCCGGACTGACGAGTGGCGCGAGCAATGTATACATCTATTACGCGCCGGGCGGTGCGGCGATAGGCCTGGATGCGGCAGTGCCCAAGGACATCGGCAACGGGCTGTTCGGCGTGCGCAACCGCAGCGGCGGCCAGCCCAACGGCGACGCGGACGATCCGGCCATTTCCTGCAACGGCAGCGTGGTCGCGTTCGGCTCCACCGCGAGCGACCTGATGTCTGGCGACATCGGCGGTACCAAGGACGTCTTTCTCGTCGACGCGCAGAGCGGCGAGACGCGGCGCGCGCTGGCCACCAGCGGCGGTAGCGACGCGAACGGCCCGTCGACGAGTCCGGCGATGAATTGCGAGGGCACGTCGCTGGTGTTCCAGTCAAGCGCGAACAACATCGATCCGAATGATCCGAACGCCAACAGCGATATCTACGTGCAGGACGATCCGCGCAACGTCGCCGGCGGTACTCCGACGTCGCTCGACGCGTCGTTCAGCGGCAACTGGTTCAATCCGGGGCAGAGCGGCCATGGCTTCCTGGTCGAGGCGCTGCCTGACGGCCGCTACTACCTGACCTGGTATCTGTACGTTAGCGGCCAGCCGCTGTTCTTGCAGGGCGTCGGCGGGGCCAGCGGCAACGTGCTCGACATCCCGGTGTACAGCACGCGCTCGACCGCGTTCCCGGTCGGTCTAGGTGGCGGCACCAACAGCAATTGGGGTCGGCTGCGCATGACATTCACGGGCAGTGACACCGCGTCCGTGCAGTGGATACCGACGGCGTTCGGCTTCTCCCCCGGCAGCATGACGCTGCGCCGTCTGACCGCACCCGCGCTGGTGCAGTCAGACGTGCCGCTGCAGACCATCAAGGCCTGCTACAGCGGCGTCTGGTTCGAACCGGCACGTTCGGGCTACGGCTTCAATCTTGAGGTCATCGAGCAGGGCAACAGTCGCAGCCTCGTGACGTACTGGTATACCTATCGTCCCGACGGCAGTCCGCTGTGGCTCAGCGGCGTTGGCAGCGCCACCAACGGGGTCGTGCGCGTGGACCTGTACGAAGGCAGTGGCAGCGGCGCGCAGTTCCCGTTCAACTTTGTCGCCGATGCGGTCACGCAGACGCGCTGGGGCAGCGCAACGCTGCAATTCACCTCGGACAACACGCTCGATGTCAGGTATGAGCCGGCCGTCAGCGGCTATGCCGCCGGCAGTGCATCGCTCGTGCGCCTGACCGAGCTCGCCGGGCGTGCCTGCGTGAACTGACGCGTGTCGGCGGAGGAGAGACTGTGTGCCTCTTCTCCGTGGTTCTCAGGCGCAGCGTCGGTAGCCGCAACAGAAAAGGTGGAAGTCGGCGACGGCGCGCGAGGTCGAAAACGAAAACGGCGCCCGAGGGCGCCGTTTTCGCTGTTGCCCATACCGATCGGATCAGAAGCGGTACACGCCCGACATCGAGTAGGTGTCCAGGCCGTCCGACATGTCTGCGCCGAAGTCGAGCTGGAAGCTCTTGAACGCCCAGCCGGCGCCGACGGTGAAGTGATTTTCCGAACCGCGGCCGCCGGCGAACAGCGTCGCGAGCACGGCGTCCGGGGCGTCGGATACCGGGCCGCTGAAGCCTACCGAATGACGCGGGTCGTGCCACATGCCGGCACGCAGGCTGAACGGGGCCGACATGTTGGCAAAGGTGTACTCTGCGCCAAGGTGAACTTCGGTGCCGTCCTCCAGCGTCAGCTGGTTGGCAGCGTCCTGGATGTCGAACAGGGTGTTGACGTTATCGGTCAGCTGCGAATACAGCACGCGATCCACATCGAAGTTGACGACCAGTGCATCGGTCGGGCGCCATGAAAGGCCGACGCCGAAGATGTCCGGAATATCGAAGCGGACTTTGTCGAACGAAGCGATCACCTGCGGCGAGGGCAGCGGATTGCCGTCGACGTCGCTGTACAGCACGTTGACCGCGCGGTAGTCGAAGCGCGGTGCCTTGCGATAGGTCGCGCCGAGGCTCAGCGAGTCGCTGAGCTTGAAGCGTGCGCCGAGATTGAAGCCGTACGCGTTGTCGTCGCCATTCTGGAACTGGCGCGATGCGATGCTGAGGTCGCCCTGATCCACGTCGTCGATGCGCACGGTTGCGGTGTCGAAACGGAAGTCGTAGCGCGACAGGCCGAAGCCCAGCGACACGCGATCACTGGCCTTGAAAGCCGCAGCCGCGCCGAAGCTGACGATCTTCAGGTCAGCGATCGAGCGGAACGGGAACAGGCGGAATTCGTCGACAGTCGCTCCATTGAGCGAGCTGAAGTCGGTCTCGAAGCGAGCCAGCTCGTGGCGGTAGAACGCGAACGCCCAGCGGTCATGCGGAATGACGACAGAAAGGTAGGACAGATTGGTGTTGGAGCTGTCGGCCTCGTTGATGTTCAGGCCGTTTGCGTTGAACCCGCTGATCGGAGCTTCGCCGCCGTCGATGAACGGCGTGCTGTACGAGGTGTGCCGCGCTTCCAGCGAGATCTCGGTCTGCACCAGCTGGGTCAGGCCGGCGGGGTTCGTATAGGCGGCGGTCGCGTCATCGGCGAGGCCGAGGAAGGCGCCGGCCATGCCGAGGCTGCGGGCGCCGGGGCTGGAAAAGCTGAACGGAATGCTGGCGTTCGTCTCCGAATCGGTGATCGCGAACACGCTGCCCGAGCAGCCCAGCAGGGCGGCACTCACGGCCATGCAAAGAACACGCTTCATGGTTGTCATCTCCCCATAAGGAATAGAGCGCAGCGATCGCCCCCGGCGACGGCGTACGCGGCGGATGTTAACACCGAGTTATGTCCACTGTGCGCCAGCGGACGCGGTGTCCTGACCCTTGGAAGTTCTGAACAAGTCTTAGCACTACCGCTCTTGTACTCAGCACCAGATCTCCACAACCCCGTTGGTGCCTGCTTTGCAGGCGTTGGCGTCCGGCCCGTTGGGCGTTCGGAGCGATCAGAACCTGCGGTTCTAAGCGATCACTCCTCACCCGGCCCGTTGGGCGTTCGGAGCGATCAGAACCTGCGGTTCTAAGCGATCACTCCTCACCCGGCCCGTTGGGCGTTCAGGGCGATGAGAACCTGCGGTTCTAGCCATCGTCCTTCACCCGGCCCGTTGGGCGTTCAGGGCGATGAGAACCTGCGGTTCTAGCCATCGCCCTTCACCCCCCTTGACTCAAGAGGGCTCCAGAATCAAAAGCGGGATATCGACTTGTTCAGAGGTTTCCTATACTTCCCCAGCCATAACGCAGAAACCGGGGAAAAGACGTCATGGGTAGCGCATCGGTTGCGGTGGTCCTGCTGGTCGTCGCGGTCATCTTCCTGTTCAAGACCATGCGCACGGTACCGCAAGGTTTCGAGTGGACGGTCGAGCAGTTCGGCCGCTACACGCGCACCCTGTCGCCGGGTTTCCACATCTTGATTCCCGTTGTCCAGGCCATCGGCCGCAAGATCAACATGATGGAGCAGGTGCTGGAGATCCCGTCCCAGGATGTGATCACGAAGGACAATGCGGTCGTGCGAGTCGACGGTGTGGTGTTCTTCCAGGTGCTCGATGCATCCAAGGCCGCCTACGAGGTATCCAATCTCGAGCAGGCCACGATCGCCCTGGTCATGACCAACATCCGTACCGCGATCGGTTCGATGGATCTGGACGAATCGCTGTCCAAGCGCGACGAGATCAACGCCAAGTTGCTGCGCGTCGTCGACGACGCCACGCATCCCTGGGGTATCAAGGTCAATCGCATCGAACTGAAGGACATCCAGCCGCCGCGTGACCTGGTCGAGTCGATGGCGCGGCAGATGAAGGCCGAGCGCGACAAGCGCGCTGCCGTGCTCGAAGCCGAAGGTGCGCGCCAGTCGGAAGTGCTGCGCGCCGAGGGCGAGAAGCAGGCGGCGATTCTT
The DNA here is from genome assembly GCA_013298265.1 of Lysobacterales bacterium. Classification (GTDB taxonomy): domain Bacteria; phylum Pseudomonadota; class Gammaproteobacteria; order Xanthomonadales; family Rhodanobacteraceae; genus Tahibacter. Next base: position 10,025 of record JAAFHE010000064.1, read on the forward strand.
CAGGCCGAAGGCCGCCGGGAAGCGGCCTATCGCGAGGCGGAAGGCCGCGAGCGCCTGGCCGAAGCCGAGGCCAAGGCCACCATCATGGTGTCCGAGGCGATTGCCAAGGGCGACATCAACGCGCTGAACTATTTCGTCGCGAGTAAATATGTTGAGGCGTTCAAGGCGGTGGCGACGGCGCCGAATCAGAAAATCCTCATGATGCCGATCGAAGCGACCGGCATTCTCAGCTCACTGGCCGGCATCGCCGAGCTCGCCCGTTCGGCCGGTACGAACGGCGCTGCGGTCGACGGCAAGCGGCCGCCGGCCAAGCCGCAGAACTGAGCGGGAGCGCGCATGGATTTCGTCTATGTCTGGTGGATCGCGGCGCTGCTGCTGATCACGGCCGAGATCGTGTTGCCGGGATTTTTCCTGCTGTGGATCGGCCTTGCCGCGGCCGGCGTCGGCAGCCTGCTGTTGCTTGTCCCCGGCATGAATCTGCTGACCCAGGTCGTGATCTTTGTCGTGCTCGCGTTTACCGCGTGCATCGGCTACTGGCGCCTCGCGCGCGGTTCGCTGCGTGCCGATCCGGCGTCCACGCTGAATCGCCGCGCCGAGCAGCTCATCGGCCAGCGCTACGTGCTGGACACCGCGATCGAAAACGGTCGCGGCAAGGCACGTGTCGGCGATTCGCTGTGGCTGGTTGAGGGGCCGGATCTCCCGGCCGGCGCGCGTGTGGACGTGGTCAGTGTCGATGGCGCGACGTTGAACGTGCGGGCTGCG
>JAAFHE010000638.1 GCA_013298265.1 Lysobacterales bacterium
GTTGCCGAACCGGCGGTCACTCCAGACCAGGGCGGCTGCACCTGTCACCACCGCGGCGGCGGCCGAGGACTGGGCGAAGTCCGCATAGTCGCCGCTGCATTCGTCATCGCCGCTCACGTGTGTGCTGGCCACGCACAGGCTGCCGCCCTGGTCGCTCTTCGGCGTGGGCGCGGCAAGGTCGACCGTGCCGAAACCGAAGTTGGAATTCTTCAGCGGTCGACCGTCGTAGCGACGCGACTGCACGGTGATGATGTTCGGCGCATTCACCGAACTGGGCCAGCGGTACATCGTGTCGATGTTGGCGCCGCGGTTGCCGGCGCTGGCGACGACAAGCAGGTTTGCGCTGCGCGCGCGCTGCAGTGCCGTGGTCACCGCAGTGGTTGCGAGCCGCTGTGTGCTGCCCATGCTGATATTCGCAACGCGGACCGGCTGGCCTTCTTCGTCACGGTATTCGATCGCGCAATGCAGCGCGGCGGCTAGACTGAATTCGCCGGCGCAGCCGCCGAGATTGGTATTGATGGAGACGAGGTTGCGGACCGGTGCGATGCCGGATGCACCGATGCCATTGCCGCGCCTGGCGCCGATGACTCCGGCAATGCGTGTGCCGTGCCAGAACGGCGCGGGTGCGGCGACCCGCGGACAGCAGTCGGCGTGGCCGCAGTTGCCGTCCACGTCGCGCAGGCGCGGCTCGATGTAGACGACGTTGTCGAGATCCGGGTGATCGGTGCGCACCGGACCGTCGATTACGGCGACGTTGACCGGCTCGCCGGGCTGCATATCGTGCGCGTCCGGCATATGAATCGAGTTCCACAATGCTTCATTGCGGAACTGCAGTGGATCGCCGTCGCGCGCGCCATCCAGCTCCAAGCGCGCTTCCTCGGTTACGACGAGCTTCGGGTCGGCCTTGAGGCGTTTGAGTTCGTCGCGCTGCTGCGTATCGCCGGCACGGCTCTGGAAAAGCACGCGGTTGCCGGCCTGCGTGGCATCGAAGAGTCCCATGTACTGCTGCGCGAGCGTGGCGGCCAGGTGTGTGTTCGCGGCCTCGACGACATAGTCGCCGGGCCGCTCGCAGTCGCCGAAATCCGGTGGCGCCTGCGGCGGCGTTTCCTGGGAAAAGACCTGCGCGCCCGGAGCGCCGGTGGGTACCGCTTCTGCCTCGAATGCAGTTGCGGACGTCGTCCTCTCCTGCGTACCGGAACTGTCGCAGCCGGGCAACAGCACCAGCAGCACCGTGGTCAGCGCGCCGAGTCGGATCGATCTCACGCGGGTTCTCCCCCATTTGAAACACGGGTGCCGTGACGGCACCCGAGCCACTGCCTGCTCAGTTCACGTCACCCGCCCAGCTACCGTCGTCGGGATCGCCGCCGCCGTCGCCGGCGCCGACATAGCAGTGCAGGCGTCGCATGCGCTTGGCCGGGTCACCGTCGAGCGTCATGCAGAACGCGCGCTCGACATAGCGCGGCCGGTTGCTGTTGTCGGGCGGTCCGAGATTCCAGATCTTCCCGGTGATCCGGTCGCTGACCGGGTCGTAGGCGAGGTCGGTTGCGTTCTTCCAGGTATCGACGTGCGGGCTGGTGCTCGGCGTAACCACGAACGAATCGAGGGTCGGATTGCCGGTAACCGGATGCGGGGCGAGGATGATCTGGATCGAGTCGTTCTTGGCGATCGAGACGACATCGGGGTAGTCGACGTCGTGCAGGATCTTGTAGGTGTCTTCAAAATCGGTCAGTGCCATGGGGCCCCCTTTGTACAGCGCGATGGATGGATGTTTGCCGCAGACCAGTGCCTGCGAAACACCTAGTGCGTGCACTGTGTGCAACATCTCACCTGGGAGACCTTCGAAATTGTTTGGACCGTCGCTCCTGTGACCGACACCAGATCTCCACAACCCTGGCCAATGCTGCGCATTGGCCGATCCGGCCCGTTGGGCGTTCAGAGTGATCAGAACCTGCGGTTCTGAGCGATCACTCTTCACCCCCTTAACTTAAGGGGGCTCCAAAAGCAAAAGGCTTGTTCCACTTTGGCCAGTTGCGTGGTGTTTATTGGCTACCAGCCCCAGACGGCGACGCCGGCCCAGAGCGCGGGGCTGGACTCGGGATATTGGTGCAGCAGCGCGAGCTGGGCCTGGCGCAAGGCCTGCGCGGGTCGCTGCGCGGCGAGGTGCGGATCGGCGTAGAAACCGTCCATGAGCTCGGGCATGGCGGCATCGTCGACCGGCCACAGCGTGGCGACGACGTGCCGTGCGCCGGCCTGCAGGAACGCGTAGGCGACGCCAAACGTGCCTTCGTCCTTTACCGCACGGCCGGTTGCGGTGTCGCAGGCGCCGAGCACCACCAGCGCCGCAGGCAGGCGGCTCGCGCCGATGCGGCGCGCGGACAGGAAACCGTCGATCTCTCGGCCCTGCGCGTCGAACAGCGACAGCACCAGGCCAGACCCGCTCGCGCCGTTGCGGTCTCCGGTACCATGTGTAGCAAAATGTAAAATATCAAAATTATCTATATCGTCGCGCCGCAGCGCGGCGAGACTGGCATCGAGGCCGGCGAGCAGGGTGCTGTGCGCAGCGCCGAGCCGCTCGCCGATGCGGCGGATTTCGTCGCCGCTGCCGCGGAGGCGGCGCGGCGAGTTGCGCAGCGCCACGCCGGACTCGATCGCGGGTAGCGCTGCGCCGAGGCGTGGGTCGTCCCGGCTGTAGACCGGATCGCCGATCAGCAGCGCGGCGAAGTCCTGCGCCAGCGCGCGCACCGGCCCACGCCGCAGCAGCCAGGTCGCCGGCAGCAGGGCCAGTTCGTGCCGTTCGAGCAGGTAAGACGGCGTCTCGCCGCAGCGCAGCGCGGCGAACGGCAGTCCGTCCAATGCGGTATCGCTGACGACGAGTACCCGCTGCGTGTCGACCCAGCCGGCGATCGGACGCCAGACCAGCTCGCAGGCGCGCGTGAGTTCTTCGCTCCAGTCGCCGGCCATGCCACCGGGCGTCGCGCCCAGGCTGGCCCGCACGCGCTGCACCGCGGCGCTCAGCTCGTCCTGGGCGGCCAGCTGGGCGGAGCGCAACGCTTCGCGCTGCACGACCCAGGCATAGCTTGCCTCGGGCAGCGTGCGATACACGACGAGCGTCGTGTCTGCCGGCAGCGCCTGCTGCAGCTGTGCCAGCGACATCTGATCTGCCGCTGCCGCCGGATCCTGCGCGGACGCGGTGCTG
>JAAFHE010000639.1 GCA_013298265.1 Lysobacterales bacterium
TCGCCGCCGTAGACATGCCGCCAGGCGTTGGGGCCGGCGTCGTCACCACCGAGCCAGGTGCCGTTGTCCTGCGTGCCGCCGAGGTAACGGCGTCCGTCGGGAAATACCGCGCCGGCGTAGAACTGCGTCGTACCCATGCCACGGCTCAGGCCGCGCCAGCGCACGCGTTCGCCCGGCAGTGCACGGCATAGCGCCGCGTCACCGCTGCCGATCGGCGCGCGCGCGTTGTCGCTCGTGGAAATGCCGCCGTCGTGCGCGCTGTAGATGCGCTGGTTGGCCGCACCGTCGTAGCCCGGATGGAAGCGGATGCGATGCTGGTCCGGATGTACGTAGGAATCGTCCGGCGCGAAGTAGTAGCTGGCCATTCCGAAACGCCGGCCGCCGTCGGTGGAGCGGAACAGGGTCATGCCGCCGACCCAGACCGTGTCGGCATCGACGGGATCGGCCGCGATCGCGTTGTTGTACCAGCCCGCAGCGTAGAAGTCCGGCGGCGACGGATCGCCGCAGACCTGTGGATTCACCGCGAAATGGAACTGGAACAGGCTGGCCGACAGAAGGTCCGGCGAGTCGTTGCGCAGGCGGGCGTCCCAGGTGCGCCCGCCGTCATCGGAGCGCCATAAGGCATGCAGGCCGTTGTCGTAGTCGCCGATGCCGTCGCCGTTGCGATCGGTGCCGGGCGCGATGCTGGCCGCGACCGCGTAGATCACGCGCGGGTCGGCCTTGTGGATGTCGATCTGCGTGCGGCCCTGGCCGGCTTCCGACAGTACGGTTTCCCACTGTCCGGCATTGCCCGCGTCAGTGTTGAGGAACACCGCCGCGGGACACGGCCCCCCGCACGCGGCCGGCGTGACCGTGCCCGGCAGCCAGTAGCGATCGGCGATGGAACGCGACGCGCAGGTCGCGAGCAACCAGTCCTGCGCCGTATCGCTGCGGATCGCGAGATCGGTACACCCTTCATAACGCAGCGCGTCCTGGCCGTCGGCCGGACGCAGCAGGCGTTCGAATGTCGCGCCACCGTCGCGCGAGCGCCAGATACCGCTGTTGGTCGCCACATACAGGCGGCGCGAATCGCGCGGACTGAACACGATGTCGCTGACATAGCGGAACTGTGCGTTCTGCGTCGCAAGCAGCGGGCTCCAGCGCTCGCCGCCGTCGATGCTCTTGAGGATCCCCGAGCCGCTCATCGGCGACCATGGCATGCCGCTGTCACGATACAGCTCGCCGGTGCCGGCGTAGATCGTGTCGGGCCGCTCGGGATCGATTGCGAGCGCGCCGATATTGAGGTTCACCGCATCGTCGGACAGCGGCTGCCAGTTCGCGCCGGCGTCGCTGCTTTTCCAGACGCCGCCGGATACGCCGCCGGCATACATCACATCGCTGTTACGCGGATCGAACTCCAGCGTGCGCGTGCGCCCGGTCGCATTGGCCGGCCCCAGCCATTGCCATTGCGGCTGCGCCTTCGCACCCGTGGGATTGCCCTCGGCGCGCGGCAGATGCCGCTTCATCGCCTGCATGCGCTGTTCGGCCTGGAACCAGCGCGCCGGTTGCAGTTCGCTTTCGCCGGCCGGCAGGCGCCGCGCCGAGAACAGCTGCGCACGTTCGAGCGCGCCGCTGACGCGCGTGTTCTTTTCGGCGCGCTCCTCGCGCATGTACGCCGCAACGCTGTCGTAGCCACGCTCGCGCGCGGTCTCGCGCGCCAGCTCCTGCCGCGCGGGCGGCGTACAGCCGGCCGCCGCCAGCGTCAAAAGGAACGTACCAGTCCATCGCAAACCGGATGCCATCGTCATCTCCCCCGAATGACTACGGCGCTCATCGTAGCCGGGTGGCGGCGGCGCGGCGGCAGCCGGATGTTGCCGGAATGCCCGACTGCGTCCGCCAGCCATGACCTTAGTCATAGATCGGCCGGCGCCCGCGCATGGCAGCATTGCGCTTTCCCCTGGAAGCCAACGCCATGATGCTGCGTGCCCTGCCCTGCGCTCTTCTCGCACTGCTGTCGTCGACCGCCGGCGCGGCGACGATCACCACCGTGCCCGACGCCGCCATCAAGCAGGCCATCGCACTGCGCGACCAGGCCATGAACGACAAGCAGGCGTATGAGTTGCTGGAATCGCTGACCACCGAGATCGGCCCGCGCCTGGCCGGGGGTATCAACGACCAGAAAGCACGCGACTGGGCCGTGGCAAAGTTCAAGGCGCTCGGCTACGACAAGGTCTGGACCGAGCCGGTGACGTTCCCGAAGTGGGTGCGGCGCAGCGAAAGCGCGTCGCTGGTCTCACCGTTCGCGCAGCACCTGGCGGTCACCGCGCTTGGCTATTCGCCGGCCACGACTAAGGGCGGGCTGACCGCGGACATTGTCATGTTCGACAGTTTCAAGGCGCTGCAGGCGGCCACGCCCGAGAGCGTCAAGGGCAAGATCGTATTCGTCAGTGCGCGCATGCGCCCGCACAAGGACGGCCACGATTACGGCATCGGCGGAACCATCCGCGGCAAGGGGCCTGCCGTGGCCGCCAAGCTTGGCGCAGCCGCCTTCGTGCTGCGCTCGGCCGGCACCGACACCCATCGCCTGCCGCATACCGGCGTCACGCAATGGGACAAGGACGGCAAGCGCATCCCGGCCGCGGCGGTGTCCAATCCCGACGCCGATCTCATCGAAGCCGCGCTGCGCCGCGGCCAGCCGGTGCGCATGAAATTGCAGCTCGACTGCGGCATCGAAGGCGACTACACCGGCGCCAACGTGATCGCCGAGATCACCGGCAGCGAGAAACCCGAAGAAGTCGTGATCATGGGCGGCCACCTGGATTCCTGGGATCTGGGCACCGGCGCGATCGACGACGGCGCCGGCGTCGCGATCGGCATGGCCACGGGCAAGCTGATCGGCGACCTGCCGACACCGCCGAAGCGCACGATCCGCGTCGTCGCCTTCGCCAACGAAGAGGCCGGCCTGTACGGCGGCAAGGCCTACGCCGCCGCGCACAAGAACCAGGTCACCCAGCACATCCTCGGCTCCGAATCGGATTTCGGCAGCGACCGCATCTGGCGCCTCAACGCCAGCGTCAAGCCCGAGGCCCTGCCCGCGATCGACGCGATGATGCAGGTGCTGGCACCACTCGGCGTCGAGCGCGGCAGCGGCCGCGCCAACGGCGGTCCCGACTTGAGCCCCATCCACGCCGAAGGCATGGCCGC
>JAAFHE010000640.1 GCA_013298265.1 Lysobacterales bacterium
AAGGACCGCCTGGTCATCAAGCACTGGCGCCAGGACTGGCAGTACCAGCCCCGGGAAGTGCTCGCATTCCGCGGCAACAACCATTTCGCGCTGCAGCCCGTCGCCGCCGAGCACGCGCGCGGCGCGTGGTCGCAGTCGGTCTACGAAGTGGACGATGCACCGCGCTACGCCGGCGTCGGCCGCTGGAGCCACGCCAACGGCATCGACGCCTGGACTTCGGAATTCACCTGGCGCCCACTGCCACGGCGCGAATACACCCAGCGCAACGACTATCAGGTGCTCGGCGCAGTCAACCGCCACACGCTGACGCCCGGCGGCTGGATGCACGAGCAGGACAACGAGAAGCTGGAACTCGACGCGAACGGCACGATCACCGCACTCGTGCGCGAAGTCGGCATCAACAGCTACGAGCGCACCAAGGAGATCGACTTCTCCGCCGGCCGCGACTACTGGGAAAAGACCGCGGCCTTCTGGCGTGAGGTGCGTGTAGCCTGGACCGACGCCGCGCAGAAGCGCAGGTCCTACGACCTCGCCCACATGCTCGACGAGCGCCCGCGCTTCGAGGCGCTGTTCGCGCTGGCCGAGCAGGCCGGCAAGGGCGACACCATCACGCGCGCGGCGATCGATGCGGTGCTGGAGCGTGCGCTGGGCGGGAATGCGACGCAGAACTAGAAATGAGTGAAGAGGAATGAGGGAACGAGCAGGGGCGGCAGAGCGCTGCCACTCGTTTGCCACTCCTCCCGCCTCATTCCTGCTCCGAGGATTGCCTTCGCCGCACCCGCTGCCGACAATGCAACGCCTTGCTTCGCCGGTCTCCATGCGCATCCCCCGCATCCATGTCGCCGCGCCGCTGCCGCCCGGCGAGCTGCTGCAACTGCCCGAACAGGCCGGCGAACATCTTGTTCGCGTGCTACGCCTGGAATCGGGCCATCCGCTGATCCTGTTCAACGGTGACGGATTTGAAGTCGACGCCCGGCTCGCCAGCGTCACCAAGCGCGCGGTCACGGCCGAACTTCTCGCGCGACGCGAATGCTCGCGGGAGTCGCCCTTGCGCCTGACCCTGGCGCAGAGCATCGCCCGCGGCGAAAAGATGGACTGGATACTGCAGAAGGCGACGGAACTCGGCGTCGCACGTATCGTGCCGGTCGTGACGGAACGTACCGAAGTGCGCCTCGACGAAGATCGCGCCGGCAAGCGGCTCGCGCACTGGCAGCAGGTCATCGCGTCGGCCTGCGAGCAATGTGGCCGCACCGAACTGCCCGAGATCGCCGCACCGCAGAAGCTCATGCACTGGTGCGCGTCGCTCGGCGCGAGGGACACCGCGGCACGCTTCGCACTGCTGCCCGAAGCCGATGTCGGGCTGCGCGACATCGGTACGCTCGATCAGGGCGCGCTGCTGCTGATCGGCCCCGAAGGCGGCCTGTCCGAGCATGACATCGCGGTCGCGCGCAACGCGGGTTTCCGTGGCCTGCGCCTGGGACCGCGCATCCTGCGTACCGAAACCGCGGGGCTGGCGGCGCTCGCGGCATTGCAGGCGGTAGCGGGGGATTTCACCTAGGGAAGTGCTGAACAAGCCCGGCAACTACCGCTCTTGTACTCAGCACCAGATCTCCACAACCCCGCCAAACGCCTGCTACGCAGGCATTTGGCCGCCCCTTGACTCAAGGGGGCTCCAGAATCAAATGCAAGTATCGACTTGATCAGAGGCTCCCTAGATTGCGGGCTACGCCGCCAGCGCCTCGGCCATCAGCGTCTCGATCTGGTGCAGATCGGGAATCACCGCCTGATCGTCGCGCACGAGCACCTGCGCGCGCACGCCGTGCGGGTGATGATGTTCATCGCCGGTCGGGATCAGCAGGTCCTGGCTGACCGTGGTCAGGCGCGGAAAGCCCTGCGTCAGCATCGCGATGAACGGCATCTTGGCGTGGCCGCCGATGGCCTTGAGTACCGCCACGCGCGCGCCGGTGGAGCCTTCCTCGTGGGTCAGGCCCGAGAGGATGGCGAACGAGAACAGCGGCAGGCGCCAGCCGCGCCAGGACAGCCGCCCAAGAATCCACTCGGGCGCATTCGGGATTTTTTCAACATTGGCGAAGGTGATGACCTCGGCCACGGTCGCATTGGGCAGCAGCACGCGACCGTTGGTGATCGGGATCAGTACGCCGCGGATTTCTCGGGGAGTGTCCATTTGCGCTCTCAGGCCTTGCCGATGGCGGCGATGGTTTGTTTGGCGAGTTCGGCCGGCGAACCGGTATAGGTCACGACGCCCGCATCGCGCGCGCCGTCGACCATGGAGCTAATCACGCAGGTATCCGGATCCTGCACCCAGATCTGGCCGCCCTTGGCGGCGAGGTGCTTGGCGCCCTCGACCGCATCGTGCGCCATGCCGGAGAAGATGATCAGGGTTGCTTCCTTGCCGAAGCGGTCGGCGACATCGCGCACGATCAGATCGATCGACGGCGAATACGGCGACGCCTCGGGCAGATGGGCCAGCTGCACCACGCCTTCGGCGTCGATGAGCAGACGGTGCGTGGTCGGGACGACGACGACCTCGCCGTGACTGACACGTTCGCCGTGACCCGGCGCGCGCACCGTGAGCGGCGTGGCCTTCGCCAGCTGGGCGGCCATGAGCTCGAGGAATTCCGCCCCCATGTGCTGCGCCAGCACGAACAGCGCGGGGAACCGCGCCGGCAGCGCCGCCAGATATTCGCGCACGGCTTCGGGGCCGCCGATTGAGGCGCCGAGCACGAAGACGCGGCGGATCGGCTTGACTGCGGCAGAACCGTCCAGGCGATGCTCGACGACATGTGCAGTCGCACTTTGCGGCGCAACCGCTTCTTCCATCGGCATCAGATCAAGCTTCAAGGACGTGTCGAAATCGAATTTGCTGGCGTCGCCGCCCTGCGGCGCCAGATAGTCCTGCGCATCGACCTTCTCGACGCTGATCGGCGGCGTTGCCGGCCGGGCGGCCGCGTCGTCGTCGGATTCGACGATGTCCTCCAGGGACCAGTTGCCGCCGGACAGGAAGCTCTCGGTCGACATCTTCTGCACACCGAAATCCTCGGCTTTGGGCGCCGCGACCGGTGCCGGTGCCGGTGCCGGTGCGGCAGCGGTTCCGTCGTCTTCGCTGAGCGGTTCCAGCGACCACTTCGAGAAGTCGGCCGGCAGTTCGA
>JAAFHE010000642.1 GCA_013298265.1 Lysobacterales bacterium
GAACTGCCAGTTCTGGTCACTCCGGACATCAAGCGGGCCGGGCCGGCCAGACGCGTAGCGTCTGGCGGGGCCTTGGAGATCGAGTGAACGCTCAGAACTGCCAGTTCTGATCACTCTGAGCGCCTGGGGCGCTGGACCGGCCAACGTGGAACGTCGGCCGGGGTTGTGAAGGTCTGGTGCCGGGCACTGAAGCGTCGCCTGCCGTGCCCGCAGAACTCGTTCAGGTCGGCATGTAAAGCGGATACAGATTCCCTTCTTCGCGCTGGATGCGCTGTACGAGCAGGCCGCCGACTGTGCGGTAGTCTGCGAGGAAGCCGTGCAGCATCACGTCCGGGTCGCTGTTGGCCTGGTACTTCTTGACGAAGTCGATGACACCGCGCGCGATCGTGTTCATCTCGCGGCGGAAGTCTCGGATCAGGCTGAGGTTTTCCGCGTCGTCGCGCAAGGTCGACTCTACATAGTTATAGAAGCGCACGTTCTCGGTCAGCAGGTGTGCTTCCAGGCGGGTCTTGAACGCGGTCAGCAGCGCCGGGATTTCGTGATGGCGGCGCGCCTCGTAGGTGCGGCCGATCTGTTCGAACAGGGCGACGAGTTCCTGATGGTCGTTCTTCAGCGATGGCACTAGGCCGGAGTCATAGCTCGGCGCGCGCGGCGGCGGCGCAGCATTTCCCTGGCGCAGCGTGTTGGTCGCCGGTGTGGGGGCGGGTTGGGCCGGCTGGCCGATCAGTCTGCGTAGCATGTCGAGCATGAATTACTCCTGGGCCGCGGGTGTCGCAATCGGCAATGGTTATGAGGCGGGCGCGCGACTGCGGCCCGTTGGTCGGTTGCAAACGGTGCCCGTGAACGGCTCCCTGCGGCGCGCTCGGGGCGGAAAAGTGTCTGAGTCAACAATTGTGCAAAGAGTACACAGTCGTATGCCAGAAAAAAACAATCACAGCAACATATGGCAGATGTGCATTAGTGGGGGGGCGGCTGCGGCGCAATGTCGCGACCGCTTGAGCATTCCATCATGCATGGTATGTTTTGCCGGAAACGCGTTGGAGGACTGCATGAATCCATGGCTTGTTGCAGCGGCGCTGGCCGCGTTCGCGACCTTCGCAATCCATACCGTCGTCGGTGGCCGCGAGATTGCCGGTCCGCTGCTGGCCGCACACGGTCTTGCGCGGATTCCGCGCCTGACCGTCTACTACTGCTGGCACATGGTCACGATCCTTCTGCTGGCCATGGCGCTGGCACTGGCATGGGCCGCGCGCCACGCGAATCCGCCGCTGGTCGTGCTGGTGCTGCTGCTTGCGGTCGCCTTCACGGCGCTGAGCCTTGGCCTGGTCGCCGCGTACCGGGTCAGTCCATGGCATCTGCCGCAGTGGTCGCTGTTCCTGCTCATAGCCGTGCTCAGCGGCCTCGGTCTGACCTGATGGCGCGCCGGGCCGAAGCCGACTGGATCGCGGTCGGGCTGGACCTGCTCGCCGAGCACGGGCATACCCGCCTCACGGTGGCGGATCTGTGTGCACGCTGCGGCCTGACCAAAGGCTCGCTCTATCACCACTATCCGGACATGGGCGCCTTCCGCGGCGCTCTGCTCGGGGCCTGGCGCGAGCGCAACACCGAACGGCTCATCCTCGAGGCCGAGCGCCAGACCAGCACTGAGGAGAAGGCCCTCGTGCTCGACCGCTTGGCGCAAGCGCTGGATCTGCGTCTGGAACGCGCCGTGCGCAACTGGGCCGCGCACGACAGCACCGCACGCGAGGTCGTGCAGGCCGTGGATCGGCAGCGCATCAGCTATCTCGTGCGCCTGTGCCGCGAGGAAGGCGGCAGCGCTGCCGACGCGAGCGATCTCGCGGCGCTGACCTATGCCATGTACCTGGGCCTGCAGCAGCTATTCGGTGCCGACGAACAGGCGGCGTTGCGCCGGCTCATGCCCAAGGTCGAATTCGTATTGCCCAGCGGTCTGCGCGCCGCCGCCGCGCCGGCGGAACGCGAATGAAGCCACTCGACGCGTCGCGCATCGCCGGCACCAGCCTGCTTGCCTGGCGAAACCTGAGCCATGATCGCGCGCGCTTCGTCGTGACCCTGGTCGGCGTGCTGTTCGCGGTGCTGCTCATGGGCGTGGAACTCGGCCTGCTGCTGGGTTTCGCGCGCACGACCTCGGGCCTGGTCGATCACACTCACGCCGATCTGTGGATCACGCCGGCCGGCACGACCAACGTCGATATCGCCGGACGCCTTGATGAGCGCCGCCGCTTCGAGGCGCTGGCCGTGCCCGGCGTGGAAAGCGTCGACATGCTGATGATGCAGTTCGCGTTCTGGCGCAAGCCCGACGGCGGTACCGAGAGCGTCAGTGTGGTCGGTTTCAGCCTCGCCAGCGGCCGGGCCCGGCCGTGGAATCTTGTCGAAGGACGCATCGAGGACCTCAGTCAGGACGATGCCGTCATCATCGACCGGCTCTATGCCCGCAAGCTCGGCGTCACGGCGCTAGGGCAGACGGTCGAGATCAACAACCGGCGCGCGCGCGTCGTCGGCTACACGGCCGGCATTCGCACCTTCACGCAAAGTCCCTACGTCTTCGCCACCCATCGCAATGCGCAGAATTTCACTTTTTTCCGGCCGGACCAGACGACCTATCTGCTCGTCGGCCTCAAGCCGGGCGCCGACCGTGCAGCGGTGCGCGACGCGTTGCAGGCGCGCCTGGGCCGCGTCGACGTCTGGTTCGCGCACGACTTCGCGCGCGCAGCGCAGCGCTATTGGCTGGTCACGACCGGCGCCGGCTCGGCGTTGCTGCTCGCGGCCCTGCTCGGCCTCGTCGTCGGCATCGTCATCGTCGGCCAGACCCTGTACGCGACCACGGTGGACCGTCTGCCGGAGTACGCGACCCTGCGCGCGATGGGCGCGCCGAACGGCTACCTGCACCGCGTCATCCTCAAGCAGGCAGCGATCAGCGCCGTGTTCGGCTTCGCCGGCGGCATGGTGCTGGTTGGGCTTGTCGTGCTGGCCAGCGCCGGCAGTACCGTGGCCGTCGCGATGCCGGCCGGCCTGATTGGTGTGCTTGCCGTGCTGACCCTATGCATGTGCGCGCTCGGTGCGTTGGTGTCGATCCGCCGCGTCACGCGTATCGACCCGACCTCGGTGTTCCAGTGACGGCCGTGCTGCAGCTCAGCGACGTCGGCGTCA
>JAAFHE010000641.1 GCA_013298265.1 Lysobacterales bacterium
CGGCGGCTGGGTGCTGCGTTTCGACCGTATCGCCACCGACAGCCTGCGCGAAGCGCGCTGGGGCAGTCACAGCTTGACGACGGCCGACGGTCACGCCGAATTCGGTCTGTGGAAACAGCTGCGTGGTGGCGCTTTGGAAATTTTCCCGTCGCAGGCGACGTTGCGGTCGGTGCGGCTGCGCCAGGGCGACATCGACTGGCTGCGCGATGCCACGCTTGCCGTCCACTTTGCGCTGCCGCGACATACGCGCGACGAAGCGGCCGGCTGGCACCGGCTCGCGCTGGCGACACTGGCGCTGGAACTCGACGGCCAGGTCCCGGCTTTCGCGGTGCACATGGACGAGGAACCGCGCTGGCGCGGCGCGGTGCAGCAGGGCGAGGGCGGCCGGGTGCAGGCGAAGCTGACGCTCGAGCGCGGCGAACTCAAACCTGGCGGCAATCTCACGCTCGGCCTTCCGTTGCTGGCCACCGACAGTGCCGGCAAGCGCTGGACGCAGCAGGCGAACCTGCAGGCCCGCGTCGCCGAGTCCATCGAACTCACGCTCGACCTGCCGCCTCCGCCATCGGGCAAGGGCCGCATCGCGGCCGATCTGCACATCGCCGGCCGCGAGGTGATCCCGCACGAAAAGGCGCCACCGCTGTTGCCGCGCGTCTCGGGCACGGTCGGCGTGCAATGGCGTTTCGATTCGCTGGCCTGGTTCGGTCCGCTGCTGGCCAAAGCGACGTGGCTGCACCTCGACGGCGCCGGCGAAATCGACGCGAACATCCTGCTCAAGGACGGCCGCATCGCCACGGGCAGCACGCTGAAGATTCCGGATGTGGCCTGGCATGCCGACGTGCATGGGGAACGCTTCACCGGGCGTGCGCGTGCCGACGGTCGCGTCGACACCCAGGACGGCGAGCTGCGCCCGCGCGTGGACATCCTCGCGCAGCAGTTCCAGATCGGCGAATCGGCGGCGCCGCAACAGGCCATGGTGCGCGGCAAGAACCTGCGTCTCGAATTGCGCTCGACCGGCCGCGTCATCGAGTTCCGCGACTCGCTGCGTGCACGGCTCGTGTTCGACCGCGCCGACGTGCCTGACCTGCGCGGCTTCAACCGCTATCTGCCGGGCCAGGCGCTGCGCTTCATCGGCGGCCGCGGCCAGCTCAGCGGCGACCTGCAGCTCGATACGGCCGGCAAGGTCGGCAAGGGCCGCCTGCAGGTGCAGGCGCGCCAGGCGCAGCTCGCGCTCAACGACCTCGAATTCAGCGGCGACGTCGACATCGCCGCACAGCTCGCGCGCGCCGACCTCGGCACCGAGGAATTCGTGCTCGACGGCACGCGCCTGGGTGTGCGCAACGTCAAGGTCAGCGATCCGGAGCGCGCTTCGCCCGGCGACTGGTGGGCGGACATCCGCTTCGACCGTGGCCGTCTGCACTGGGGCTCGCCGCTGCGTATCGACGCGATCGCGTCTGCGCGCCTGCACGACGTGAGCCTGCTGCTCGCGCTGTTCACGCGCCACAAGGACTACCCACGCTGGGTGCTGCGCCTGCTCGACGCGGGCATCGTGGACGCATCCACGCGCGCCGTGATGCGCGACGGTGCCATCGTGCTCGAGGACCTGTCCGTCAGCAACGATCGCTTCGATCTCAAGGCGCGCCTGCGCCTGGCCGACAAGCGCGCGCACGGCGATCTGTTCCTGCGCTGGGCACGGCTTGGCCTCGGGCTTGAATTGAAGGAGGGCGAGCGCAAGTTCCACCTGCTCAAGGCCGCGGAATGGTTCGGGCAACAGCCACGGCTGCTGCCCGCGACGCGCTGACCGGCGCGCCGCAGCGCGGCACAGTACATTCCCCGCGCTGCGCCGGTCGCGCCGGCTGCGGCGTTTTCCACGGACGACATCGCATGCGCAAACGAACGAGCAGACAGCGTCAACGGGAAATCGCCGCGAGAGCGCGCATCCGCGATCTCGCCGCGCAGCGCCGGCGGCGTGTGCGTCGGGATCCCGATACAGCGGATGCGCAATGGGAAATGCTTCGCGTGGCGGGCACCGAGACGTCCTCGTCATGAACAGACCACTCGACAATCCGATCTGGCATTCGCTGCATAGCCGGCATATCGACCTTGGTCGCGGCGGCGAACACGCGGCCTGCTATGACCCCGACATCGCGCCCTTCGCCGGCGTCGTTTCCGCCGATGCGCAGTGCGGCGCCGCGCTGGCTACCCTGCTGGCTGATCGCGAACCGTATTACCTCGTCGGCGTGATTCCGCCCGTCGTGCCGGGCTGGCGCCTCGACGATCACGGCGTCATCGACCAGATGTGTTGCGCGCGCGCACCGGACCTGCCCGACGGTCCGGCCATGGTCGAACTCGGCGCCGAGCACGTCGCGGACATGCTCGAACTCACCGCCCTGGTATTCCCCGGCTACTTCCGTCGCGACACGCTGCGCATGGGGCGTTATCTCGGCATCTACATCGGCGAGCGCCTCGCCGCGATGGCCGGCGAACGCATGGCCTTGCCGGGCCACCGGGAGATCAGCGCGGTCTGCACGCATCCGGACCACACCGGCCGCGGCTACGCGCAGCGCCTGGTCGCCCAGGTCACGCGCGATGTATTCGACGCCGGCCTGCTGCCGTTCCTGCATGTGAGCCCGGGCAATACGCGGGCGAAGCAGGTGTATGAGCGGCTGGGTTATGTCGATCGCGCGGCGGTGGTGTTGTATGCGTTGCACCGCGATGAATGAGCCATCCGTCCCCAGGACGCTTCAGGTCTTCGATTTCGGCGCGATGGACCGCGTCGTGCCGTTTGCGGTCGTCGTCGGCGCGCTGCTCGGCTGCACGCTCCCGTTCATTCGCATCGAACATGCCTATCCATTCATCGCCTGGGGCGGCATTGCGGCATTTGTTATTTTGTATGCCTGTGGCGTCGTCATCGCCTGCAAGATGCGCATCGAACTCGACGACGAGACACTCGTCGTACAGGGTGGTCCGATCCGTCATGTGATCGCACGCCGCGACATACAGCTCGATCGCGTCCGGCGCTTCACCCCCACACGCATGTGGAACTTGGAACAGCCGATGCGGCGTAGCGGCTTCCATGTGCCCGGCTTCGCCGTGCGCCGGTTCTCCGGCCCTGGCCAGAAAACCGTCGTTGCCGTGTTCACCTCCAGCGATGCCGTGTTCGTGCCGGCG
>JAAFHE010000644.1 GCA_013298265.1 Lysobacterales bacterium
ACCTGCATCGCCTGGGCATACGCACCGTGGGCGAGCTGCGCTTTGCCGAGCCGCGCCGTCTGCGTCAGGCCTGTGGCAACCAGGCCGAGCACTGGCAGCGGCTGGCGCGAGGGCTTGATGATCGCGCTGTCGATGCGGAAGCGGCGGAAAAATCTGTCAGTGCGGAGACCACTTTTGTCACCGACCTGACCACTTTGGAGCAGGCTCTGTCCTGGCTGGCCCGGCTGGCCGAACGCGTTGGGGAGCGCCTGCGCGCACACGAGCTGCGCGGACGTACCGTGACCGTGAAGCTGCGAAAGCCGCCGTTCGAGACGCACACGCGCCAGCTCAGCCTGGCTCATCCCACCGATTCGACCGACGCATTGATCGACGCGGGCCGCACTTTGTAGCGGCGATGGTGGGAAGCGGAGAAGAATCCAAGCCTGCGACTACTCGGCATCGGTATGAGTCAGTTCGCAGCGGAGGTGCAAGGCGGTCTGTTCGCACCAGCCGCCGGTAGCGACACGTTGGCCGACCGGATCAATCGGCGTTTCGGCCAGGGCAGTCTGGTGCGCGGGGTCGTGCTGAAATCGCGTCGCAGCGAGGAAAAGGACCCATAGGTGCCAGTCTCGACGCGACTTGCGGACTCTCTGCGAAAAATCTGGCATGGTTCGTGATTCTGAATAATTTGATTTCGATGCGCTGCTTCGCTAGAAAGAATGCCGGCCCACGGGGGGTTGCAGGATGCTCAGCATGAATGACCGTAAGACGCAGGCGGGAGTGCGCCCAGCTCGCATGAAAATACGTTCGGCCGTGCTGATGATGCATGGCGCGGACGCGTGGTCGAGCGAACTCGAAGACATCTCCGCGACCGGCGTGCTGGTGCTTCGTCCCGATGGTTTCACGGGCAAGGCAGGCGACCGATTCGTGCTCGACATGATGATTGGCGACGAACTCAATATTCACGTGGAAGCGACGGTCGCCCGCGTGACACCGGAAAGCATCGGTTTTGCCTATGCGCGTATTCCCGAAAGCAAGGAAGAGCCGCTGTGGAACCTGCTCGGTGGCTATGCGGATTCGCTCGAGTCGTACCGCAACTGACCGCACTGCCGCACGCCCACAAGCAAAAAGCCCGCCGTCCGGCGGGCTTTTTGCTTGTGGGCGTGCCCTCGCGTCTACGCCGCCGTCTTCGGTGCGTCTCGCAGTTCCCGGCGCAGGATCTTGCCGACATTGCTCTTGGGCAGCGAATCGCGGAACTCGATGAAGCGCGGCTGCTTGTAGCCGGTCAGGTTCAGTTTGCAGTGCTGGCGCAGGTCCTCAGCTGTGAGTTTTGGATCCTTGCGCACGACGACGATCTTTACCGCCTCGCCCGACTTGTCGTCGGGCACGCCGATTGCGGCAACCTCGAGTACGCCCGGATGGGTCGCAATCACGTCCTCGATCTCGTTCGGATAGACGTTGAAACCCGACACCAGAATCATGTCCTTCTTGCGATCGACGATGTAGACGTAGCCCTTGTCGTCCATGCGCGCGATGTCGCCAGTGTGCAGCCAGCCGCTGTCGGTCAGGACCTTGGCGGTTTCCTCGGGCCGGTTCCAATAGCCTTTCATGACTTGTGGTCCGCGCACGCAGAGTTCGCCGGTTTCGCCGATCGGCAATTCGTTGCCGTTGTCGTCCTGGACAGACACTTCGGTCGAGGAGATCGGCAGGCCGATCGAAGCGTTGTATTCAGGCAGGTCGAGCGGATTCATGCAGGCCGCCGGCGAGGTTTCAGTCAGGCCGTAAGCCTCCACTAGCGTGATGCCGGTAACCTTCTGCCAGCGTTCGGCGACGGCGCGTTGTACGGCCATCCCGCCACCCAGCGTCAGGTGCAGGCTGGAGAAGTCGATCTGGTCGAAGCCTGGCGTGTTCAGCAGTCCGTTGAACAAGGTGTTCACGCCGGTGATCGCGGTGAAGCGGACGTTGCTGAGTTCCTTGACGAAGCCGGCCATGTCGCGCGGATTCGTGATCAGGTAGTTCAACCCGCCGAACTTCATGAAGACGAGGCCGTTCGCGGTCAGCGCGAAGATGTGATAAAGCGGCAGCGCCGTGATGATGATTTCGTGGCCGAGCTTGGCATTGCGGCCGATCCACATTGACGCCTGCTGCATGTTCGCGACGAGATTGCCGTGGGTCAGCATGGCGCCCTTGGCCACGCCGGTAGTCCCGCCGGTGTACTGAAGGAACGCGACATCGTCGTGGGTCAGCTCGACGCGCCGGAATGTCTGGCGCCCGCCGCGCGCGAGTGCGTCGTTGAATCGGATATGGCCGTCGATCTGGAATGGCGGTACGAGCTTCTTGACGTACTTGACGACGAAATTGGTGAGCAGCGCCTTCGGAAAGCCGAGCAGGTCGCCCAGGCCTGTCGTGATGACGTGCTTGACCGGCGTGTCGCGCAGCACCTCGGCCACGGTCGCGGCGAAGTTGTCCAGCACGACGATCGCGGACGCACCGGAATCGGCGAGCTGGTGCTTGAGCTCGCGCGGCGTATACATCGGATTGGTGTTGACGACGGTCAGGCCTGCGCGCAGTACGCCGAAGATCGCGATCGGATACTGCAACACGTTGGGCATCATCAGCGCGACGCGGTCGCCGCGCTTGAGGCCCAGGTCTTCCGTCAGGAACGCGGCGAACTGCCGGCTGAGGCGATCGACCTCGTCATAGCTGAGCTGCCTGCCCATGTTGGAGAAGGCAGGGCGGTCGCGGAAACGCTCGCAGGACGATTCGAGTACGGCGACGACCGAAGAATACTCGTGAAGATCGATCTCGGCCGGAACGCCGGAAGGATAGTTCGCGAGCCAGGGTCGTTGGGTGCTCATCGTGGGAAGTGCCTCGGGCAGGATTGGCGCCATTGCCGCTGTACCGCGGCGGATTACGCCCGATTGGAGCACACGCCTGGAAAATGCAGCAAGCCGCATTGCAGCGAGACGCGGGCTGTGCGCCAATCAGACCCCCGCCGCTTCCGGAACCGCTCATGCGATTGGCCTTGCCATTACTCGCTGCCGTGCTTGTGCTGAGTGTCTCGGCGTGCGGTCGCACCTCGGACGAAGCGCGTATCCGCGAGACGGTCGCGGCGATGGAGTCGGCGCTCGAAACGCGCAATCCGCGCGACTTCATGGCGCATGTGGCCGAGGATTTTGCCGGCCAGG
>JAAFHE010000643.1 GCA_013298265.1 Lysobacterales bacterium
GCTGAAGTATTCCGATGCGCGTGACGGTTCGCGCGTGGCGCTGCGCTGCCATCTCACCGGACACGCACGCGAGGAAGTTCTGCGCCTGTTCACCGGCATGCGCTGGCTGGAAAAGCAAGGCCGCTCGTTATGGCTGACGCCGGTCGGAGTCGCCCTGCTCGAACGCATTCCGATCACCGCGACGCTGGCGGCCTACCGGCGCATGTTCGCGCAGACGCAGGAGCTGCTTTCCGGCGATCCGGCGCGTGTCTTCACGCTCGATCGCTACGGGCACGAAAAGCACCTCGACCGTGCGCTCAATGTCGTCGGCAGCAACTTCCAGCATCAACACTATTTCACGGCGCTCAGCGACTTCGTACGCAAGTGCTTCGACGACGCGGACCTCGCGGCGCAGCCGAAGTACCTCGCCGACACGGGCTGCGGCGACGGCACCTTGCTGCGCAGGCTCTATGAGACGGTGAAGAAGGGCACCCGGCGCGGCCGCGCGCTCACGCGCCATCCGCTGACGCTGATCGCGGTCGACTGGAACGAAAAAGCCCTGCAGCAATCCGCTGCGACGCTCGTCGGCCTGCCGCACCTCGTGCTCAAGGGCGATATCGGCGATCCGGCGTCGATCATGGCCGACCTCGAACGCCGCGGCATCGCGGTGGGCGAAGTGCTGCACGTGCGCTCGTTCCTCGAGCACGACCGGCCCTACCTTCCACCCGCCGACACCGACGAGGCGCATCGGCGCTGCGGGCTAGTCGGTGGCGGCGTGTTCGTCGACCGCGCCGGAGGATCGATCGCGCTGCGCGACGTGGTGCAGAGCACCGTCGAGCACCTGCGCCGCTGGGCCGGCATGCTGGATCGAAACGGCCTGATGATGCTCGAGGTACATTCGCTTGATGCGGAGCACTGCGCGCGCTTCGTCGACGAAGCCGAGAGCCTGCATTTCGACGCGTACCGCAGCATGTCGCGCCAGTTCCCGCTGGACGCGCGCACGTTCGTGCTGGCCGCGGGCGAAGCCGGCCTTTTCTGCGCCGCGGGCGAGTGGGAAAGCTATCCCCAGCGCATGCAGTTCACGCGTATTACGCTCAGTCATTTTCTGCAGCGACCGTTCCGCGTGCGCCACGCGCGGCCCGACGAATGCGCCGCGCTGGCGCAGGCGCAGCCGCTGTGGCGCGAGCCGACACACTGGCAGGCGCGCGCCACGCCCTTGCCCGAGCACACGCTGGTACTGGTGCGCGACGGGCACGTCGCCGCCGCGATCGACTGGAACGCGCCGCCGGAGATGCTGTCGGTGGACGATGCGGACCTGGCTGACCAGACTCCGCGCATCGCGCTTCAACGCGCCTGGGCGTTCGATTTCCAGGGCGTGCACGATGGCGGCGAGCTGCTCCAGTTTGCTCGTCACTACCTGCTGGTGGACAAGAGCGTCACGGGGCTCGACGGGTTCGACGAGTGCGACGATACGCTGGCCGGACTGCGTGCCGGCACGACGCCGACCTGGCGGCACGTGGTCGACGAGATCTCGGTGGCGGCGAGTACGGCGGCGTTTCCGACTGAATGTGATCCGCGCGGCTGGGAGGCCGAGCTGGTCGACTTCGCGTTCGGTTTCCTCGCGCGCTGGCTGCATGGGCACCGCGTGTGCGTGCGGGCAGGCGAGCGTCATCGAATCGCCGATCTCCTCGCGTCGCTCGGCATCGCAGCGAAGTATTCGCGCTATTTCCATACCTTGCTGTCGAAACTGGAGGAGCGTGGCTGGCTGCGCCAGGAGTCCGACGAGATCGTCGTTCTTGCCGGGCTGGACGAGGCGCACATGCCCGCCGTGTTTCCCTCGTTCGTCGAATTCGAGCGCCGTTTCGCGCAGCGCCATCCGCATGCGGCGCCGTTCGCGCGCTTCGTGTTGCCTTGCCTGCAGCAGTTCGACGACATCGTGAGCGGCCGGATCGCCGCTGCGACGGTGATGTTCCCGGACGGCGACATGGACGCGTTCGGCGGAATATTCGGCGGCGAACCCATTGCCGCCTATTTGAATCGACTGGTCGCCGTCGGGGCGAGGGCAGCCGTGGCCGGCGCACGCGGCGGTGAAGGCGCGGAGCCGGTACGTATCGTCGAGATCGGCGCGGGTACCGGCGGCACGACGTTGCCGGTCCTGCGCGAACTTCATGCAACCAGCGGCGTCGACTACCTGTTCACGGATATTTCGCCGGCCTTCCTGCGTCGCGCGCGAAGCCGGTTCGGCGGTGCCTATCCCTTTGTGCAGTTCCGGCAGCTCGACATCGAGCGCGATCTGGCGGCGCAGGGTTTCGCTCCGGGTACCCATTCCGTCGCCATCGCTGCGCAGGTGTTGCACAACACGCGCGACATCGTGGAGACCCTGCGCCAGACCAGGCGGCTGCTGACGACGGCCGGCGTGCTGATCCTGATCGAGTTCACCGAGGTCAAGCCGTGGCTGCTCTTCAGCGGCGCGCTATTGCACGGCACGTGGCTGTTCGAGGACGACGCGCGTCGCCTGCCGCATTTCTGCCTGCTCGACGTGGCGCAGTGGCGGGACGCCCTGCGAGAGGCGGGGTTCACCGATATCGAAGTCTTTCCGCTGCCGACGGAGACCGAAGACCATTGCGGTCAGTGCGTCATCGTCTGTCGGAATTCCGAACAGCTGCCGGCGGAGAGCACGCCGGCCGCGCCCACCGCGCTCGCTGCGGAGCGTGCCGCTGCACGCCCCTATGTCCCGCCGCAGGTGTTGTCCCCGCTGGCGGCGCGTGTGCGCGATCTCGTACTCGACTCCCTGGGCCCGGAGCGGGTCGCGGCATACCGGGGCGACCGCCCGCTGATGCAGCTCGGCCTCGATTCGGTCGAGATGGTCGAACTCAAGGGGGCGCTCGGTAGCACCTTCGGGTTCAGGCTGTCGCCGGCGTTCCTGTTCGAACACGAGACGGCAGACAAGATTGCCATGGCGCTGGCGCAGATGGTTTCACCGGAGCAGGGGCACACACCGGAGCCGGCGGGCATCGGCTTGCCCAGTGCCACGGTCGTCGTCGAAGCCAGGGACGATCACCCAACCGCACACGAGCCGGTGCAACCGGCAACTTCGACGCTGCTGGCCGGCGACCGGGCGATCGCGGTAGTCGGCATCGCCTGCCGGCTGCCGGGCGCCGCGAACGTGCATGCGTTCTGGGAGCTGT
>JAAFHE010000645.1 GCA_013298265.1 Lysobacterales bacterium
TTGCGGATGGCCGGTGCCGGCGGCGGCTTCCTGCTGCGCGACAGCGCCTTTGAGCATCTGCGCCGCGCCGGCCGCATCGCCGCGGCGCAGCAGCACGCGGGCGAGGCCGCGCAATGCCGGCGCGCCTTCCACATGCGCGGGGCCGAGCTGCGTGGCGACGATTGCGAGCGCGCGGCGGAACCGCGCCTCGGCTTCGTCGAGCAGGTTGCGCTCGTAAGCGATTTCGCCGGCGCTGATCAGCGGCGGCACGACCCGCAGGCTGTCGCCGCCGAAACGCGTTTCGAGCTGGCCGAGGTTCTGGCTCATGGCCTCGTCCGCTTCCGCGTAACGCTGCAGTTCGTAGGCCAGCATGCCGAGGTTGCCGAGGATCGCCGCGTAGCTGCCCGAGGCCACCACCGCCGGATCCCCGGCGGCGGCCTGGGCCGATTCGCGCCACAGCACCAGCGCCCCTTCGCGATTGCCGAGCTGGCGCTCGGATTCGGCGAGATGGCCCAGCGTCATCGCCAGCTCGCGTTTGGGCGGCTCGGGCAAGCGGCGCAGGCGTTCAAGTTCGGGCCGCATCAGGTCACGCACCGCCGTGAAGTCGCCGCGCGAGAGCAGGCTTTCGCTGAGCACGCCGATCAGGCGCCGGCGGAAGGCATTGTTGGGTACGCCGAGCTGGTCGGCTTCCGCAATACCCTGACGGGCGAGACCCAGCGCCGTGTCGTAGTGGCCGAGCCGGTCTTCGAACAGCGCATTGAAATACAGCGCGCGCAGCCGGCGCACGCGCTCGAGCATGCTGCGCGGCGACGGCAGCAGCGCGACGGCCTCGCCGGCGAGCTGCGCGCCCTGCGCATAGTCGCCATGCAGGCCGCGGATCTGCGCGGCGAGGGTGAGGACATAGACGTGCTCGGCCAGCGCAATACGCCCCTTGCCCTCGCGCAGCAGTTGCAGTGCTTCGTCAACACCGGTCGCAGCCGCTTCGCGCTCGTGCGCCTGGAATGCCTGCTGCGCGCGCCACATCACTAGCGTCGCGAGCGAACGCGCGTCAGCGGCAGCCGCGGTTCGGCGACGCTGCAGTTCATCGCGCCACGTTGTCCATTCCGCTTCGCTGAAATCCGCCGGACTTTCCAGCACGAGGTTGAACAGCAGCTCCACCACCGCATCGTGCTCGCGCGCGTTGGCGAGCGCGGCGATGCCCAGCGATTTGGCCTGGGCATAACCTTCCGACGGGATCAGCGCATCCATGTCGGCGAGCGTGCCGGCCCGCGCGAGCGGCGTGAGCAACACGGCGAACAGCACAGCGATCCAGCGGCACGGCATGCGTTGATCCTTGTGGGAAGCGCCTCGGCGCGACAACACCGGCGCCGCGCGACGCGGCACCGTGGCGACCGTGCGGATCTTCGCCTACCGGCGCGTGTGAGGAAACTCGAAACGCTCACAGCGCAGCGTCGGCGTCGCGCCGTCGCAGCCGATGCGCTGCAGCAGCGCCGCAAGGCCGGCACTACCCGTCGCCGTGGACGTAGCCACCGGCGCCAGGCGCCCGACGCCGCGCGCGACCAGCGCGGCATCCGGACTGACCGCACGACGCCACTGCACGATGCTGTCCTCCACGCTCGTCAGCGGTTCGGCCGACGCGACGACGACGAAGGTGTCGCTGGCCGCTTCACGATCGACCTGCCAGCTCAGCGCGGACACGCCGTCATGCCCCGGCAACTGCCAGCGCTTGCCGGGCCGCAGCGGATTGGCCGGCGCGATGCCCGGCAACGGAAACAGTACGGCCGGATCGGCCGAGCCGTCGTCGTTGAACACATAGATCCAGGTCGGCTGCGCCGTCGCGACTTCCAGGCGCAGCCGGTCGCCGACGGCGATCGGCGTGCCGTCGGCCAGCCGTTCGCGCTGACCTTCGGTATCGCGAAAAAAGCCGCTTTCGAACTTGAACAGGGGCGCCGGCATGGCGCGCCAGAACAAGGCCGCAAGACTCAGCACGACCAGCGCCGCCAATCCGGCCCAATGCAGCGGCTGCATGCGCCAGGGCCGCAGCGACGCTTCCAGCGCGGCCAGCAGCACCAGCACGCCGGCATGGCGCCGCGCCGGATCCGGCGCCAGGGCACGCTCGACCGCCCGCGCCAGCGCGCGCGGCAGATCCGGCCGCCACTCGCGCAGGGGCCGGCGTGCTTCCGCCACCTGCTGCAGGCGCAGGCCGGCCAGATCGTCGGAAGCATAGGGATAGCGCGCGGTCAGCAGCCGGTACAGCAGCACGCCAACGGCGAACTGGTCCGAAGCCGGACTCGCCGGGTCGCCGGCCAGCACTTCGGGCGCGAGGTACTGGCGCGTGCCGGACACGGTATCAAATGCGCCACAACGCTCGAATTCCCGCGCCGCACCGAAATCCGCCAGTACGACGCGGCCGCTGACGTCACGCAGCACGTTCTCGGCCTTGACGTCGCCATGGGTCAGCCCGACGCGATGCACGGCAGCGAGTCCGCGGCACAGCTCGATGCCGATCTGCACCGCGTCGGCCGCGCTGAACTCGCCCTCGGCCTGCAGCACTTCGGCCAGGCTGCGCCCGCGCACCAGCTCGGTCCACAGTCCGACACGGCCGTCCTGCGCCGCGGCGCCGTAGACACTGACGATGTTCGGATGGCGCAGCTTGGCCAGGCGCCGGCCTTCGGCCAGGAAATGGTGCGACAGGGTGTCCGAATCCACATGGCGCAGCTTGAGCGCGACCTCCTGGTCGAGCATCGGGTCATAGGCGCGCCAGACTTCGCCCTCGGCGCCGCGGCCGAGCTGCTGCAGCACGTCGAGCCCGGCAAACCGGAACTGCACCGGATCCGGCGCCGCGCGCTCCGACTTGAGCTGCAGACCACGGAACACCTGCGCCAGCTGCGACAGCTCGCGCAGCCCGTCGCCCGCTTCCGCCGCATCGGGATCGAGCTTTGCCAGCAGGCGCCAGTCCAGCGCTGCATCGTCGGCAATGCCGGCCGCGATCTTTTCGAGATCCTGTTTATCGCCCGTCATGGAAATCCCCTACCCGTGCTGTGCGGGCGACCTACCATCCAACGACGGCAGGTGTCCTATCAGAACATGTACGGGGTCTGCTTCGTGAATCTCGTCACGCATTTGGTGGGATCGTTTTCAGCTTTCACACGTTGTGTTGCGCTGTTGGCGCTGTCGAAAATC
>JAAFHE010000647.1 GCA_013298265.1 Lysobacterales bacterium
GCGTGCATTGGTCGCCGCATTGATGCCGTCGCCGAAATGCAGCAGCAGGGCGCCGTCGCCGAGCGGCTCGATGGTGCAGGCCTCGCTCACGCTTCGCGCGGCAGCGCCAGGCCGGCGCGCAGCAGGCCGAGCACGCGCTCGCGCTCCGGCGGTGTGTACGGCACGCGTTCGCCGATGCCCCAGACCGGTCGCGGCCAGGCCGCATCGCCGACGTGCCGCGCGATGACGTGCACATGCAGCTGGCTGACTACATTGCCTAAAGTGGCAATGTTCATCTTGTCGGGATTGGTGATCGCGTGCAGTACATGGGCGATGCGGTTGATCTCGTCGAGCAGCGCGTGCTGTTGCTCGCGGCTGAGTTCGATGAGCTCGCGCAGGCCGGGCTGGCGCGGCACGAGGATCAGCCATGGAAAGCGCAGATCATCCATCAGCAGCACGCGTGACAGACCGAGTTCGCCGACGACAAGGCCGTCGGTGGCCAGGCGCGCATCAAGCGAGAAGGGAATTTCGCTGGGGGCGCTCATGCGCCGGCCCCGAGTTCGCGGGCGAAAAAGGCGAGACTGCGCTCGCGCGCGAGCGCAGCCGAGGCCGGGTCGTAGTCGGCGCGCGCATCGCAGTTGAAACCGTGTCCGGCCGGATAGACGTGGAATTCGGCCTGCGGCTGGCGTTCGCGATGCAGCGAGACGTGCGCCGGCGGAATGATCGGGTCGCGTTCACCGAAGTGGAACAGCAGCGGCGCGCGCGCCGTTTCGTGCAGGAACGGCACGCTGCGGCCGCCGTAGTAGATGACCGCCGGCAGGCCCAGCCGCGTGGCACTGAGGAAGGCTACGGTGCCACCCCAGCAGTAGCCGACCACACCGATGCGGCCGGCCGAGGCGATGGCCTCGGCGGCGCTCGCGACGGATTCCAGCGCGCGATCGAAACCGACTTCACCGGCGAGCGCGCGGCCGCGCGCGACACCGGCCTCGTCGTAGTCGAGCTCGACGCCATTTTCCACATAGTCAAACAGCGCCGGCGCGATCGCGACGTAGCCCGCCTCGGCATAGCCGTCGACGATGCGGCGGATATGCGGGTTGACGCCGAAGATTTCCTGCACCACGACGACGCCGCCGAGTGGCGTTCCTGCGGGGTCGGCGCGGTAGGCGCCGATGCAGTGCATGCCGGGCGTGGATATGCTGATGAACTCAGGCATGAGAGAAATGAAGGGGATGAGTGAGAACTCCGTGGAAGCATAGAGCATTGGCGCCGCCGATAGGCTGCCTCAGTCCACCGTCGTTTCTCACTCCTCCCACCCTCGTTCCTGCCCTCAGGCCGCGTACGGCACCACCCGATTGCGTCCCTGCGCCTTGGCGCGATAGACGGCCACGTCGGCTGCACCGAGCAGATCCTCCAGCGTCGTCGAGCCGCTTTCGCGCAGGCTTGCCAGGCCGATGCTGATCGTCGGCGGGCGGCGTGCCTCACCGATGCTGCCCAGGCCCTGGGCGACTTTGGCGCGCAGCCGTTCCGCGATCACGGCCGCTGCGGCGGCGTCGCGGCCGGGCATGACGACGACGAATTCCTCGCCGCCGTAGCGGCCGACCAGATCGCCGGGTTCCAGCCACTGGCGCACGATCTGGATACCGCTGGCGAGCACGCGGTCGCCGAACAGATGGCCATGCTCGTCGTTGATGGCCTTGAAGTGATCAAAGTCGATCAGCAGCAGCGACAGGTCGTGGCCCGAGCTCAGCGCATGTGCGAGGTTCTCGTCGAGCTGGCGCAAGAGGTGGCCACGGTTGTAGGCGCTGGTCAGCGGATCGGTGATCGCCGCCTGGTACAGCTCTGCCGCATGCGTGCTGAGCTTGGCGTTGGCCGCCTCCAGGCGCGCCTCGTGCGCGCTGATCTCCGCGTTCTTGTGTTGCAGCGCGTGGTAGAGCACACGCGTGGCGCGGTAGCGCCGCAGCAGCAGCAAAAGCAGCACCACGAGCACCATTCCGGCGCCGATGCTGATGTTGCGCAACTGCTCCTGTTGACCCAGACGCAAGCTCTGCATTTCGTTGGTCAGGCTGAGCAGGCGAAAGCGCTGGTCCGCATCGGCGCGCTCGTAACGTGACTTGAGTGCGGCGAGCTGTCGCCCCGAGCGTGTACCCAGCAGTTCCTCGCGCAGTGCCGCGCGGCGATGCGCGAAATCGATCGCGGACGCCAGTTCACCGCTGGCGATCGCGATTTCCTCGCGCGCAGCGAAGGCTTCGCTCAAGGCCGGCTTCAATCCGGCTTCGCTGAGCACGCGTATCGCCGCGTCAAGGTGTTCGGTAGCCAGCGCCTCGTTGCCCGCGCGCAGCGCGACGCGGCCCAGGTGCAGCAGCGCGCCGCCGATGATCTCACGGTGATTCAGCTCGCGGCCGATGGCCAGCGCCTCGGTCAGCGCCGCCGCCGCTTCGTCGTCGCGGCCGAGACGGATCAGGGCGCGGCCGATTTCGACGTTCTCCAGGCCCACGTAGGGGCGGTTGCCGATGCTCGCGTCGATCTCTCGCGCCTGCCGCGCCATGGTCAGCGCCGCGGTGGCGTCGCCGATGTCATTGCTGAAGCTCGCGTAGCTGCCGAGCGCACCGGCCAGGGATTGTGGATCGTAGTTCTGGCGTGAGGAGGCGAGTGCGGCCTCGAAGTTCAGCTTGGCCTGCTCGGTGTCTTCGATCTCGCGATAGAGCAGGGCGATGTTGCGGTAGGACAGGTCGAGCTTTTCCTGGCTGCCGAGCGAGCGGCGCAGTTCGAGCGCGTCAATCTGCAGCTCCAGCGCACGAGCGAAATCACCGAGGTCGCGGTGCACGGTGCCGAGGTTCATGAGCACCTGCGCTTCGCCGACGCGGTCCTTCTGGCTGCGGCGCAGGTTCAGCGCGGTTTCCTGGTGGATGCGCGCCTCGTCAAGCAGGCCGCGACGTCGGGCGATCACGCCGAGATAGCCTTCCGCGGACGCCTGGGCGCGCACGAGTCCGTGGCTACGCGCCTGTTCAAGCAGTTCGGCGGCCTGGGTGGAGGCACCTTCGTAGTCGCCGCGGGCCAGGGCCAGCGCAACACTGTGGTCGAGGGCCTCGACCAGGCGGGAGGTGTCGTCGAGCGCGGCCGCATGCGTGACAACGGCGCGCCAGGCGTCGGCGGCCGGCCGGCCGGCGCCGAGGGATTGTT
>JAAFHE010000648.1 GCA_013298265.1 Lysobacterales bacterium
CCGGGGACTTCGGGCCTTTTCGGACCAGCAAAGGCGCTGGATCCCCGCCTACGCGGGGATGACGGGGCTCCAGTCAATGCCATTCGTGTCACCTCCGGCGACGTCTTCACGGCGTGGCGGCATTCCACGCCGACACCAGCGCCGGCGCCGCGACATACATCCGGAACAGCGCATCGCGCACCGGCGAAGTGCCGGCAAAGCGGCGGTGCCAGTCGCCAAGGTCGATCGTCTTGCGCGCGGCATCAAGGTCGAGCCCGCGTCCGCGCCGTTCGCGGACCTGCTGCGTGATGTCGGCGAACAGGTCGCGCAGTTGCCGCACATAGGCGAGGTCGCGCTGCACCGGCCCGTGTCCGGGCACGACCAGTGCCGGCTTCAGCGCGAGCAGTGCGTCGAGGGCGCCGGGCCAGTCGGCGACGTGCGACTGGTCGCCACCGACCAGTGGCACCGGCCAGACCACGAGGTCGCCGCTGGCGAGGATGCGTTCCTGCGGCAGCCAGACGACGAGGTCGGCCTCGGTATGGCCGCGACCGACGCGGCGGATCTCGATGCGCCGCGTGCCGCGCTGGAGGACGAGGTCGCCGGCTGTCGGCAGGTCGGGCAGCACGTCGGGTGTGCTGGGCACCACGGCCATGTAGTGCGCGACGAGCGCGATGTCACTGGCGTAGCTCGCGCGCTCCTCGTCGCTGATCGGCTTGCCGGCCAGGTTCTTGCCGGCGTCGAGCTGCTTTTTCATCTGCGCCGCCGCCTCGGGTGCGTCGGCGATCATGGCGCGGCGATTTCGGGCGCCGGTGCCGGGCAGGTAGTCGCTCAGGCTGGGGTGGGCGACGAACCGGATGTCGGGCCAGGCCTTGCGCCAGGTGGCGTTGCCGATGACGTGGTCGTCATGCCAGTGCGTATTGACGAGATGGCTGACCGGCTTGTCGGTGATGCCTTTGAGCGCTTCGATCAGTTCGGCCGACGCCTCGGGTGCGTCGACGACGACGACGTCCTCGTCGTTGACGATGAACAGGCAGTTTGCGTCGACCATGAGTCCGGGCGGATCAGTGCGGATCGCCGCATGTACGCCAGGGGCGAGGGTTTCGACGCGAAAGCCCGGCGCGGCCGGCGCTGCGCCGGCCAGGGCCAGCAGGGCCAGCGAAAAAAGGGAAGCGGGGACTGGGCGCATGATCGACTCCGTCAGAGCGTCCACGATCGCGGTTCGCGGCGCGGCGCCGCAAGGCCGTGGCGTCGCAGCGGCTGCGCATTCGGGTAGGCCGGACGGCAGGGGAGGCGACCGAGTGGCACCGGCGGACAGCGGTTGCGGGCGGACGGTCTGTGCGGGAGTCGGCAGTTATGGAGCCGTCCCACCGAATCGCCTATGATCCGGCCAGATGAGTCAGCGCCAGCCCCTCACCATCCTATTCGCCGACGTCTCGGGCAGCACCAAGCTGTTTGAGAGTCTTGGCGACGTAGCCGCCCGCCGCATCGTGTCCGGCGTGCTGCAGGTGCTGGCCGAGATCACCCAGCGTCATGGCGGCCGCCTGATCAAGACCATCGGCGATGAAGTCATGTGCACCTTCCCGGGCGCGCTGAACGGCCTACTCGCGGCGGCCGACATGCAGAAGCGCGTGTCGTCCGATCCGGTCTTCAGTCGCGACAACCTCGGCATTCGGGTCGGCTTGCATCACGGCGACACGCTGGTCGAGGAAAGTGACGTCTACGGCGACGCGGTCAACACCGCCGCGCGCATGGCCTCGCTGGCCAAGCGCGAGCAGATCGTCACGACGGCCTCGACCGTCAGTGGCGTGACGAATGCCGGGCCGCTGCGTACGCGCTCGCTCGGCACGGCGCGCGTCTCCGGCAAGCTGCAGCCGATCGAGATCGTCGACGTCATGTGGCAGGACGACACCTCGAACGTGACCATGGTGCAGCGCGTCGTGAAGCTGGTCGAGGCGCAGCGCAAGGCGCGGCTGCTGCTGCGTTACCGTGGCCAGTCCATCGAACTCGACGAGATGGCGCCGTCGTTCTCGCTGGGGCGCGAAGCGACCAACAATCTCATGGTCGACGCGGAATGGGTATCGCGCACGCACGCGACCATCGAGTTCAAGCGCGGCTACTGGGTCGTCGGCGACCGTTCGACCAACGGCACCTGGGTTCGCCTCGGCGAAGCCGAGGAACTGCGCCTGCATCGCGACGAGATCCAGCTACGCAGCAAGGCCGGCACGATCAGCCTCGGCCAGGAAACCAACCTCAATCCGGACTACGTGCTGCAGTTCCAGTGCGTCGAAGCCTGAGAGCAGGAAAGAGGGAAGATGAGTGAGAAACGAGTAGAGGCGCGACGCGCTCCCACTCATTTCTTTCTTCTTTCGTTACTGATTCTTGCTTAAGCGCTTACCGCGCGAACGGATTGCGCAGGCGACCGCGCGCGTCGTTCGGTTCGTAGCGGCTGCGGTCGTTCTCGACGAAGCCAACCGCCGTATAGGCGTTGACGTAGTCGATCACGTCGGCCAGTGCCGCGCCGCTGGCCTCGGCGATGTCTTCGAGGCTGGCGTAGTCCTTCAGCATGAAGGTGCCGATGCGGAAGTGCTTGGTGAATTCGCGTTCGCTCTGCGGATAGCGCGCGAGCTTGAAGCGGGCCTGCCGATCGAGTTCGGGCAGCAGTTCGCCCCTGGAGCGGTTGAGCACGTAGAACCAGAGCAGGCGCGAGAACGGCTGCGCGGTCAGCGTACCCTTGGCGGCGGCGAAATCCGCCGCATTCAGGAGCTGCCAGTCGGACAGCTGGAGGCTGCGGCCGCAGTGCGGCGCGAGCGCGCGCAGGCCGGTCGAGCTGCTGTACCAGGTCTGGCTGGCCGGATCGAGCAACAGGTCCTGGGCTCCGGCGGTGACGAGGCGCGCCGGGCCCGGCAGCGTGATTCCGGTCAGGAAATCCGCAACGCTGAGTTCGCGCGGCGGAGCGGGCGGTGGTGCCGGCGCGGCGACGGGCGGCGGTGCCGGTACGGGGCGCGGCGGAGGAGGCCGCGGCGCTTCGACGGCCGGCGCTTCGACGTGAGCGACCGGAGCCGGCGTGGCGCGCTGCGGCCGTGCATCACCGGCGCGGTATTCGCTGGCATAGGCCTCGCGTTCGGGTGCGGCGGCCGCGGCCGGCGGCGTGCCTCCCGACGGCAGGTTGAACATCAGCA
>JAAFHE010000065.1 GCA_013298265.1 Lysobacterales bacterium
GACCGGCCACAGCGAAGTCGTGCTCGTGGTCTACGATCCGACGGTGATTGCGTTCGAATCGCTGCTGAAAGTGTTCTGGGAAAACCACGAACCGACGCAGGGCATGCGCCAGGGCAACGACCGCGGCACGCAGTATCGCTCGGCGATCTATGTCGCGGACGACGACCAGCTCGCCGTTGCGCTGGGTTCCCGCGACAGGTTCCAGCAGGCGCTTTCCGCCGCCGGCCACGCGGGCACGATCACTACCGAAATCGCGCGCGACCGGCCGTTCTACTACGCCGAGGACTACCACCAGCAATACCTGGCCAAGAACCCGAACGGCTATTGCGGCCTCGGCGGCACCGGAGTCAGTTGTCCCATAGGCCCCGCCGCCGGCGCCTGAGCCGGCGATTCTCCCGTCCCCTGCCCTGATTCAGACACAACTCCCGGTCTAAATACACGCCACTCGGTATGGCGACCGCTTGCCTGCGAACGGCGAAGCGGGAACCATTGCGGAGCACGGGGGGCAGGCAAGGCCATCTCCCGTCAGGTCGAGAAGAGGCGCTAGCCGCTTCTCGGCCGTGTGCTTGGGGTGTTGTATTGCGCGGCGAACGTCTCGCCGCCCACGACTGGGGAACTACATGGATCTGCTTCGCGCCTTGGCGCGCCTGCCGCTGCTGCTCATCACCTGGCAATGGCGGCTGTTGGCATTCGTGATGCGCATGCTCGGCATCGTGCTGGCCATCGTGGTCGGCCGCGTGTCCTGGCAGGCGCCGGGCTGGATGCTGGCCGGCGAACGCGCCGGTCTGGCCGGCTGGGGTGTGGTGCGGCGCAATCCGGGGCGCGTCGCGCTGGTGCTGGGCGCGATCGCGGTCCTCGCCGGCGGCGGCTGGCTCGCCTACACCCTGGAAAAGGAGCGGCCCAAGCCGCCGCAGCCGGTCGCCGTGACGCTGCAGGTGAGCGCGCCGGCCCTGACCGACTATGAGGCCGAGCCGGTCACCGTACACACGCTCGATCTGAATTTCTCTCAGTCGGTCGCGCCGCTCGCGCTGGTCGGCAAGGAGGCTGGCAGCGGTGTGAGCCTGAAGCCGGCACTGGCCGGTAGCTGGACCTGGGTCAACGACCGCCTGCTGCGTTTCACGCCATCCGGTGACTGGCCGGTCGGCGAGAGCTTCACCGGCCGCTTCGACAAGGCGGTGCTGTTTGCGCCGCAGGTTCGCGTCGCCGACGACGGCTTCGAATTCGCGACCGCGAGCTTTACCGTGACGGCCGCCGGCAGCGAGTACTACCAGGATCCGCAGGACGCAGGGCTCAAGAAGGGCATCGCCAATCTGCGCTTCAGCCATCCGGTTGACGTGGCCGAGTTCGAGAAGCACATCGAGGTGTATCTGCTCGGGCCGAAGAACACCAAGGCACTGCAGAAATTCGTCGTCAACTACGACAAGACCAAGCTCAATGCGTGGGTGCATACGGCACCGCTGGCCGCCCTGCCGAAAGATTCGACGACACTGGAATACCGGATCGGCAAAGGCGTGACCGCGGCCGCGGGCGGCAAGCCCAGCGACAGCGAGGTATCGACCAATGTCGGCGTGCCCGGCCTCTACAGCCTCGGCATCAGCGGTGTGGAACCCACCCTGGTCGACAACAGCCAGTTCGAGCCCGAGCAGGTGCTGCTCGTGAACTTCTCCCACGCAGTGGGCGAAAAGCCCGCGAGCGGCGCGATCAAGGCCTGGCTGCTGCCGCTCGCCAATCCGTACGCGCCGGAAGGCCAGCGCGAGCAGGTCTGGAGCTGGAGCGACGGCGCGATCGACGAGCGCGTGCTCAAGAGCGCCGAGCCGCTGGCGCTGGAACCGATCGCGGCGGAACTGGATTTCTCCGAGCAGCAGAGCTTCAAGTTCCGCGCCGATCCGGGCCGCTACATCTATGTGCGCGTCGGCAAGGGGCTCAGTGCGTTCGGCGGCTACCTGCTGGCCGACAACGTCAACAACGTCGTGCAGGTGCCGGAGTATCCGCGCATCCTGCGCTTCATGGCCGAAGGTTCGTTGCTGTCGCTGTCGGGCGAGAAGCGCGTCGCCGTGGTGTCGCGCAATGTGCCTGGCATGAAGCTTGAGATCGCACGCGTGCTGCCCGACCAGCTGCAGCACCTGGTCAGCTTCAACAACGGCACCTTCGCCCAGCCGGATCTCGGTGCGCTGTCGCGCGACAAGATCACCGAACGCTTCGAGCAGAAACTCGCGTTCGCGTCGGACGATCCGACCAAGGCGCATTATGAAGGTGTGGATCTTTCCCAGTATCTCGCCAGCGGCCGCCGCGGCGTGTTCCTGCTGCGCCTCAACGACTACGATCCGGCGACCGAGCCCGCGGCCAAGCCGACAGGCGAGAAGACCGATGACGGCGTGAGCGCACCGGAGCCCGGCGAGTCCTACGAGGGCGAAGGTGAGGGCGACTACGAGGGCGAGGGCGAGTACGGCGGCGGCTACGACGGCGACGGCGGCGAGTATTCCGAGATCAGCGACGCGCGTTTCATCGTCGTAACGGACCTGGGCCTCATCGTCAAGAAATCGCTCGACGCGAGCCTCGATGTCTACGTGCAGTCGATCGCGAGCGGCGCACCGGTCGAAGGCGCGAGCGTGGAAGTCCTCGGCGAGAACGGCCAGACCCTGCTGCGTGCGACCAGCGACGCGAGCGGCCACGCGCATCTGGATTCGGTCGATGCGTTCACGCGCGAGAAGACGCCGGCACTGTTCCTGGTGAAGAAAGGCGAGGATCTGTCGTTCCTGCCGATTGCCAAGCACGACCGGCGCCTGGACTTCTCGCGCTTCGACGTCGGCGGCATCAAGAACGCGCGCAGCGCCGGCCAGCTCACGGCCTACCTGTATTCCGACCGCGGCCTGTACCGGCCCGGCGATACCTTCCACATCGGCATGATCGTGCGCGCCGCGGACTGGTCGCGCGACCTGTCCGGCGTGCCGCTGCAGGCGGAGATCCTCGATGCGCGCGGCCTGAGCGTCGACAAGCGCATGCTGCGCACGGGTGCCGTCGGCTTCGACGAACTCGCGTTCACGACGCAGGAAACCTCGCCGACCGGAAGCTGGACCGTGAACCTGTCGCTGATCGACAAGGACAACAACCCGCAGCTGATCGGCTCTACCACGGTGCAGATCAAGGAATTCCTGCCCGATCGGATGAAGGCGACCGCGCATCTGTCGCAGGAAGTGGTCGAGGGCTGGATCAAGCCCGACAACTTGAGTGCACGCGTCAGCCTGCAGAACCTGTTCGGCACGCCGGCGCAGGATCGCCGCGTCGAGGCGACGCTGACGCTGTCACCGGTACTGCCGCTGTTCCGTAGCTGGCCTGAGCACGCGTTCTTCGATCCGCAGCGCGCCAAGGAAGGCTATAGCGAACCGCTCGGCGAGCAGACCACGAACGCCGAAGGCATTGCCGAATTCCCGCTGGACCTGTCCAAGTACGGCACGGCCAGTTATCGCCTGCATTTCCTCGCCAAAGGCTACGAGGCCGAGGGCGGCCGCGGCGTCGCGGCCGAGACGGCCAGTCTCGTGTCGTCGCTGGACTATCTCGTCGGCGTCAAGGTCAACGACAACCTCGACTATGTCGCGCGCGGCGCGGAACGCCAGGTCAATCTCATCGCGATCGACAACACCGCCAAGCGCATCGCGGTGGACGGCCTCAAGGCCGTGCTCGTGGAGCGCCGCTATGTCTCGGTGCTGACCAAGCAGGATTCGGGCGCGTACAAGTACCAGTCGCGGCTCAAGGAAGTCGCGGTGAAGGAAGAGCCGCTGAAGCTCGGCGCGAATGGCCTCGACTTCCGCCTCGCCACGGACAATCCCGGCGACTACGCGCTGCTCGTCAAGAACGCGCGCGGCGATACCTTGAACCAGGTCAGCTATTCGGTGGCCGGCGAAGCCAACGTCGCCCGCTCGCTGGAACGCAATGCGGAGCTGCAGCTCGCCCTGTCGAAGAAGGACTACGCGCCCGGCGAAGACGTGGAGATCGCGGTGCGCGCGCCGTATGCCGGCGCGGGCCTGATCACGATCGAGCGCGACAAGGTGTATGCGCACCAGTGGTTCACGTCGGCGACGACGGCCTCGGTGCAGAAGATCCGCGTGCCGGCGGACTTCGAAGGCAACGGCTACATCAACGTGCAGTACGTGCGCGATCCGTCCTCGGCGGAGATCTTCATGAGCCCGCTGAGCTACGGCATCGCGCCGTTCTCGGTCAATCGCGATGCGCGCCGCAGCACGCTCAGCGTGGCTACGCCCGCGCTGATCAAGCCGGGTGAGGTGCTGACGATGAAGATCGCGACCGGCGTCCGCACGCGCGTCACACTGTTCGCCGTCGACGAAGGCATTCTGCAAGTCGCGCGCTACAAGCTTGGCGATCCGCTCGATCATTTCTTCCAGAAGCGCATGCTGGAAGTGTCGACAAGTCAAATTCTCGACCTGATCCTGCCGGAGTTCGCGCGCCTGACCGGCATGGCCGCGCCGGGCGGTGACGCCGACAGTCTGCTCGGCAAGAACCTCAATCCGTTCAAGAAAAAGCGCAAGCCGCCAGTGGCATGGTGGTCCGGCATCGTCGACGTCGACGGCGAACGCGAATTCCGCTGGACCGTGCCCGACGATTTCAACGGCAAGCTGCGCGTGATGGCGGTTGCGGTGTCGGCCGATCGTATCGGCCGCTTCGAAGGCTCGACCACGGTGCGTGGCGACTTCGTGCTGTCGCCGAACGTCCCCGCGATGGTCGCGCCCGGCGACGAGTTCGATGTCAGCGTTGGTGTCGCGAACAATCTGACCGGTTTGAACGGCAAGACGTCGGTCATCGCGGTGAAGCTCGAGCCGAGTGCGCAGATCGAAGCCGTCGGCGCCGCTGCGCAGGAACTCACCCTCGGCGAGATGCGCGAAGGCGTGGCCGTGTTCCGTCTGCGCGCGAAGGGCGAGCCCGGTGCGTCGACGCTGACCTTCAGCGCGAGCAGCGGCGGCAAATCCGCGCGCCAGGCGGTGGATCTGTCGGTGCGGCCGGCGGTGCCGTTCCGCACCGAGGTCGCGATCGGCAACCTCGCTCGCGGCGACAAGAAAATCGAGCCGCTGCGCGACATGTTCGACGCGCATGCCAAGCGCGAGGCGAATGCCTCGTACGTGCCGCTGGTGCTCGCCCGTGGCTTGTCGGCGTATCTCTCCAGCTTCCCGCATCGCTGCACCGAGCAGCTGCTGAGCGCGGCCGTACCGGCACTGGTGTTCGACACCAATCCGGAGTTCGGCAAGCTCGTGCGCGATCCCGGCGACAAGCGCACGACGAAGCAGGCCTTCGCCGAGCTGCTCGCGGTGCTGCGTTCACGCCAGAACGATGCCGGTGGCTACGGCCTGTGGACCGCGACGCCGGAATCGCAGCGCTACGTGTCGGTGTATGCGACGCAATATCTGCTCGAGGCCAAGGAGCGTGGCTGGGACGTGCCGAGGGACATGCTCGACAAGTCCAACGCGTATCTCAACCAGCTCGCCGCCGACGAAAGCGACGGTTCGCTGCCGGGCCTGCGCGAGCGCGCCTTTGCGATCTACCTGCTGACGCGCCAGGGTACGGTCACGACGAATGCGTTGGCGTCCGTACGCCAGCGCCTGCAGGATCGTCATGCGGATACCTGGATGCAGGATCCCGCGGCCGCGTATATCGCCTCAAGCCTGCAGCTCATGAAGCAGCAGGGCGAGGCGCTCAAGCTCATCGTCGGGCCGGAGAAGGTGCTCACGCGCACGGCCATCGAAAGCGGCTGGCGCTACGACCGCTACTTCGATCCGCTCGTGCGCGATTCGGCCACGCTGTATCTGCTCGCCAAGCACTTCCCCGAACGCGCCAAGGCACTGCCGGCGGCAGCGCTGGAGAACGTCGTACGGCCGCTGTCGCGCGGCCAGTTCAACACCTTGTCCTCGGCCACGACGATTCTTGCGCTGGACGCCTACGCCAAGCAGATCGGCGAGATGACCGAAGACAGGCTGCATGTGTTCGAACTGGCCAAGGACGGCGTGGCCAAGTCCATCGCCAAGGCGGACGGGCTTGTGATCAGTGCGAACTTCAGCGCCAGCGCGGCCGGCGTGCGCGTCACCAACGAAGCCGATCTGAACGCCTGGTACAGCGTTTCGCAGGGCGGTTTCGACCGCGGCGCGCCGGCGCAGGAAATCAAGAATGGCCTCGAAATCGTGCGCGAATTCACCGACGCCAACGGCAAGACCATTGCTGAAGTCGAACTCGGCCAGGAAATCCTCGTCACGCTGAAGATCCGCTCCACGCGTGCCGACGGCGTCGGCGACACGGCCATCATCGACCTGCTGCCCGGCGGCTTCGAAGTGGTGCAGGAAATCCCGGCCGCGCCGGCCCCCGAATCGGAAGACGGCAGTGCACCCGCGCCCGCCGAGACGACCTGGCGCAGCACGGTAGGCCTGCCGAATTCGACCTGGATGCCGGACTACGCCGACGTGCGCGACGATCGCGTCGTGATCTATGGCACGGCCACGCCCGACGTGCGCGAGTTCATCTATCGCATCAAGGCAACCAACGTCGGCCAGTTCGTCGTGCCGCCGGCCTATGGCGAATCGATGTACGAACGCTCGGTGCAGGCGCAGTCGCTCGGCGGCAGGATCACGGTGGTCAAGCCGAAGTGATGCTGTAGCGGCGGGACATGCCATGAGTCGGGCAATGCAAGCGGCGCAGGCAGTCTGGTGGCTGACCCTGCGCTGGCAGAACACGCTGGTCGCGATTGCACTGCTCGTGCTCGTGCTGGCCGGCATCCGTCTGTATCCGCATGCGCCGTTGTCGGCGCATGCGGGGTCGTCCACCGCGGTCCACGGCGCGAACGGCGAATTGCTGCGCCTGACCCTGAGCGCCGACGACAAGTACCGCCAGTGGATACCCCTGCGCGAGATGCCGACCGCGCTGGTGCAGGGCGTACTGCTGCATGAGGATGCCTGGTTCCGCTGGCATCCGGGCGTCAATCCCGTGAGCCTGCTGCGCGGTGCCTGGATCAGCTACGTGCGCGGCGGCAGCCGCCAGGGCGGTTCGACCCTGACCATGCAGCTGGCGCGGCTCATGTACCGGCTCAACACGCGCAGTCCGGGCGGCAAGGCCGGGCAGGTCATGCGCGCCGTCTGGCTGGAATTGCGCTATTCCAAAGATGAAATACTGGAAGCGTATCTGAACTACGCGCCCTATGGCCGCAACGTCGAAGGCGTCGCGGCGGCGAGCCTGGTGTACTTCGGCAAGCGGCCGCAGGACCTGTCGCTGCCCGAAGCGCTGACTCTCGCGGTGATCCCGCAGGATCCGACACGGCGCCTGCGCGATGCGGCAGAGGGCGGCGAGGACAGGCTCAATCGCGGCCTGCGCGCCGCGCGCGACCGGCTGTATGCGCGCTGGCGCGAGGCGCACCCGGCCGATGCGCTGACCGATGCGCTGATGAGTCTGCCGCTGGATCTGCGCTCGCCGGCACAGCTGCCGTTCGTCGCGCCGCATGCGGTGGAGCAGGTGCTGCGCGAAGCGCAATGGGAACACGATCTGCCACCGCGCCTGGACACGACCCTAGACGCCGGCCTGCAGCGCACGCTGGAGCGGCAGTTGCGCGAGACCCTGCTGCGCGAAGGCGCGCGCGGGCTCGACAACGCCGCGGCCATCCTCGTCGATACGCGCGACATGGGCATCAAGGCACTGGTCGGTTCGGCCGACTACGCGAATGCGGCGATCGCCGGCCAGGTCAACGGCACCACGGCGAAGCGTTCGCCGGGCTCCACGCTCAAGCCCTTCATCTACGCGCTGGGCATGGACCAGGGCGTGCTGCATCCGCGCACGGTGCTGCGCGACGTGCCGAGTTCCTTCGGGCCGTTCACACCGGAAAACTACGACGGGCGCTTTCTCGGGCCGGTCACCGCGACCGACGCGCTGATCCGCAGCCGCAACATTCCCGCAGTATGGGTCGCCTCGCAGCTGGCCGAGCCAAACCTCTACGAATTCCTAAGGCGCGCTGGCATCACGCGCATGGCCAGCGAGCGCCACTACGGCCTCGCGCTCGTGCTTGGCGGCGGCGAAGTGACGATGCAGGAACTCGCCACGCTGTACGCGATGCTCGCCAACCACGGTGTGCTCAAGCCGCTGCGCCTGCGTGCCGATGCACCACACACCGATGGAGTGCGCCTGCTCAGCGAGGAAGCGAGCTTCATGACGCTGGACATGCTGCGGCAGAACCCGCGTCCCGACGAAGCGACCACGGCCACGCCGGCGCGCCTGCCGATCCACTGGAAGACCGGTACGTCCTGGGGCTTTCGCGATGCCTGGACCGCAGGCAGCTTCGGCCCCTACGTGCTGATCGTCTGGATGGGCAACTTCGACGGCGCCGGCAATCCGGCACTGATCGGTGTGGAGACCGCAGCGCCGCTGTTCTTCCGCATGGCCGACGCGATCCTGGCCCAGGATCGCGGCCTGGCCGAGCCGGCCTGGACCATTCCCGCACAACTGCGCAAAGTGGAAGTGTGTCTGGCCAGCGGCGATCTGCCCAATGCCTGGTGCCCGCAGCGCGGCACGACCTGGTTCATTCCGGGCAAGTCGCCGATCCGCGTCAGCAGCGTGCACCGGCCCGTGACGATCGACGTGCGCAGCGGCAAGGCCGCGTGTCCGCCGTTCGATCCGGCGACGACGCGCACCGAGGTCTACGAGTTCTGGCCCTCGGATCTTGCCCGCGTCTTCGCCCAGGCCGGCATTCCGCGGCGCAGGCCGCCGCCCGACGCCGACTGCGGCATCGCCGGCAGCGGCGATCCGCCACGCATCACCTCGCCGCTGCGCGGCGCGGCGTATACCGTCCGCGCGCGGCGCAGCGAGGATGCGGCCGAGGCGCGCGTCGCCTTCAGCGCCACGGTCGATGCGGGCGTGCGCGAGCTGTACTGGTTCGTCGACGACGACTACATCGGCGCGGCCGCCAGCGGCGAAACCGTGTTCTGGCAGGCGCGCCGCGCGGGCCGTCACACGGCCCGCGTCGTCGACGACCACGGCCGCAGCGATACGCGTGAGTTGCGTGTGCTGGCGGTGGATTGAGGTTCGAATCGCCAGTCCCGTGAAAAGGCTGCCTG
The DNA here is from genome assembly GCA_013298265.1 of Lysobacterales bacterium. Taxonomy (GTDB): domain Bacteria; phylum Pseudomonadota; class Gammaproteobacteria; order Xanthomonadales; family Rhodanobacteraceae; genus Tahibacter. The sequence goes on from JAAFHE010000065.1 coordinate 9,096, forward strand.
CTGACCCAGGAAAGATGGAACAGAAAGAATCTGGCGGGCTAGAGCAGGTCCTTGGTCAGCTTCTTCAGCTCATCGGCGAAGGACATCAGAAAACCGTGCATCGCCGAGGATTTGCGCCAGACCAGGGCGATGCGCCGGCTCGGCGGCTCGCCGCGGAACGGCAGCATGTGGATCGCCTCGGACTGGACCACGGGCGGGAGTACGGCGAGCAGCGGCAGCAGGGTGATGCCGACGTTGGCCGCGACCATCTGGCGCAGCGTCTCCAGGCTGGTGGCGCGAAAGCCGTCGCGCTCGTTGGCGCCGGCGAGCTGGCACACGTCGAGCGCCTGATCGCGCAGGCAGTGGCCGTCTTCGAGCAGTAGCAGGCTTTCGCTTTGGATATCGTCGAGACTCAGCGCCTTGCGCTTGGACAGGCGGTGCAGCGTTGGCACCGCGAGCAGGAACGGTTCGTCGAACAGCACATCGGCGTAGAGCTGGTCGTCGTGCAGCGGCAGCGCGAGCAGGGTCGCGTCCAGGCGCCCTTCGCGCAGGCGCTGCAGCAGGATTTCGCTCTTTTCCTCGGTCAGCAGCAGTTCCAGCCGCGGAAAGCGCGCACGCAAACCGGGTATCACATGCGGCAGCAGATAAGGCCCCAGGGTCGGGAATATGCCCAGGCGCAGCGTGCCGGATTCCGGGTCCTTGGTGCGCCGCGCGATGGCCTTGATCTGGTCGACCTCGTCCAGCACATGTCGGGCCCGTGCCGCAATCTCGCGCCCGACCTCGGTCAGCAGTATCTTGCGCGGAGTGCGTTCGACCAGAGCTACGTCGAGCTCGTCCTCGAGCTTCTTGATCTGGGTGGACAAGGTCGGCTGGCTCACGAAGCTCGCATCGGCCGCGCGGCCGAAGTGCTTGTGTTCGGCCAGGGCGACCAGATAACGCAGGTCACGTAGGTTCATGGCGCTCTCATAGCCGGAATCTATCGTTGCGATGGTATCAATTGATTGGCTAGATGATAAGGCGGGCCGTATTCTGCGGCCCGTGCGTTAACCCTCCCTTCGCACGAAGGGAATCGCTTTCAGACCCCCTAAGGAGTGAACCATGCTCAGCGTTGGTGAAAAGTTTCCCCAGTTCAACGTCAAGGCCACCGTTTCCACCGATCTCAAGAACGCCTTCGTCGACATCAACAACGACACCTACAAGGGCAAGTGGCTGGTCGTGTTTTTCTACCCGAAGGATTTCACCTTCGTCTGCCCGACCGAGATCACCGGTTTTGCCAAGCACAACCAGGCCTTCCTTGACCGCGACGCGCAGCTGCTGACCGGCTCGACCGACTCGGAGTTCGTGCATCACGCCTGGCGTACGCACCACAAGGATCTGAGCACGCTGCCGTTCCCGATGCTGGCCGACATCAAGCGCGAGCTGACCTCGGCGCTGGGCATCCTCGACAAGGACGCTGGTGTCGCGCAGCGCGCGACGTTCATCGTGGACCCGCAGGGCATCATCCGCTTCGTCTACGTGACTGACCTGTCGGTCGGACGCAACCCGGAAGAAGTGCTGCGTGTGCTCGACGCGCTGCAGACCGACGAGCTGTGCCCGTGCAACTGGCACCAGGGCGAAGACGTCATCAAGGTCGCGTGAGTGACGAGTAAAGAGTGAAGAGGAGTGAGAAACGAGAGGGCGACCTGT
>JAAFHE010000649.1 GCA_013298265.1 Lysobacterales bacterium
TGGCGAACGGCATCGCCACGACCCGGCTCGTGATCGAAATGGCGCGCGCGGGTTGCCTCGGCTTCTTCGGTGCTGCGGGCCTGTCGCTGGCGCGCGTCGAAGCAGCGGTCGACGAACTGGCCCGCGAGCTCGATCCGCGCGGGCTGCCCTGGGGCGCGAACCTCATCCACAGCCCGGGCGAACCCGCGATCGAAGATGCGGTCGCGGACCTCTTCATCCGGCGCGGCGTGCGTTGCGTCGAAGCCTCAGCATTCATGGGTCTCACGCCGGCCATCGTGCGCTACGCGGCGAGCGGACTCACCGTCGACAGCGCGGGCACGATTCGACGCCGCCATCGCGTGCTGGCGAAGGTGTCGCGCGAGGAAGTGGCGAAGAACTTCATCGCACCTATGCCGGTCGCGATGCTTGATGCGCTGGTCGCGCGCCATCAGCTCACGCGCGCCGAAGCCGATCTCGCCGCGCGTGTGCCGCTGGCTGAAGACATCACCTGCGAAGCGGACTCTGGCGGCCACACCGACAACCGTCCGCTGGCCGCGCTGCTGCCGACCATCATGGCGCTGCGCGACCGCATCGTGGCCGAGCAGCGCTACGCGCGGCCGATCCGCGTCGGCGCCGCGGGCGGCCTCGGCACGCCAAGCGCACTCGCGTCCGCCTTCGCGCTCGGCGCGGCGTACGTGCAGACCGGCTCGGTGAATCAGGCCTGCGTGGAATCGGGTCTCGGCGCCGGCGCGCGCGCGATGCTCGCGCAAGCCTCGATGGCCGATGTGATCATGGCGCCGGCGGCAGACATGTTCGAGATGGGCGTCGACGTGCAGGTCCTGCGTCGCGGCACGATGTTCGCGGTGCGCGCGAAGAAGCTCTACGAGGTCTATCGCGCGTATCCGTCACTCGAAGCGGTTGCCGCCGTCGAGCGGGCGAAGATCGAGAAGGAGATGCTGCGCGCCAGCTTCGACGAGGCATGGGCCTCGACGCGCGCGTTCTGGTCCTCGCGCGATCCCACGCAAGTCGCGCGCGCCGAATCCGATCCGAAACACCGCATGGCGCTGGTGTTCCGCTCGTACCTGGGCCTGTCCAGCCGCTGGGCGATCGACGGCGTGAACGAGCGGCTGACCGATTTCCAGATCTGGTGCGGCCCGGCCATGGGCGCGTTCAATACCTGGGCCAAGGGCAGCTTCCTCGAAGCGCCCGCCAGGCGCACTGCCGTGCAGGTCGCGTTGAACCTGCTCGAAGGCGCGGCGGTTGTCACGCGCGCGCAGCAGCTACGTACCTTCGGATTGCCGATCCCGCCATCCGCGTTCGATTTCCGTCCGAGGCCTCTTGGTGTCGTGTCCGATGAGTTCTCATAAATCCTCGTACCTGTCCTCGGCCGCGACTCGTCGCTGCGCCTCCTCGCCGCACTGCCAGCTAGATTCGCGACCGACGCCGGGCGCGATCGCTTCATGTAACTCACCGGACAGGACACCAGCATGAGTTCTTTGCAGCGCCAGCCGATCGCCATCGTCGGCGTCAGCGCGATCTTTCCCGGCTCACACGACGCGAACGGCTTCTGGCGCGACATCCTCGCCGGCAAGGACCTGCTGACCGACGTGCCCGCTACACACTGGCGTATCGACGACTACTACGACGCGGATCCGACAGCGCCGGACAAGACCTATGCCCGCCGCGGCGGCTTTCTCGCGCCTATGGATTTCGATGCGCTGGGGTGGGGCATCCCGCCGTCGACGATCCCCGCGACCGACACCTCGCAACTGCTCGCGCTGATCGCGGCGCGCGCGGTGCTCGAAGACGCCGCGCGCGAGCAGTTCGAGACGATGGATCGCTCGCGCATCTCGGTGATCCTCGGCGTCACGAGTGCGCAGGAGTTGCTGTTCTCGCTGGTGTCGCGCCTGCAGCGCCCGGTCTGGCAAAAGGCGCTGCGCGAAACGGGCCTGCCCGAAGACGACGTGCAGGCGGCCTGCGAGCGCATCGCCGCGCACTACGTGCCGTGGCAGGAAGCATCGTTCCCGGGCCTGCTCGGCAACGTCGTCGCGGGGCGCATCGCAAACCGGCTCGGCCTTGGCGGTACCAACTGCGTGACCGACGCGGCGTGTGCGTCGAGTTTTTCCGCGATCCAGATGGCGGTCAACGAGCTGCAGCTGGGCGATTCCGACCTCGTAATTAGCGGCGGTGTCGACACGCTCAACGACATCTTCATGTACATGTGTTTCTCCAAGACGCCTGCGTTGTCCCCGAGCGGCGACTGCCGGCCGTTCTCCGACCAGGCCGACGGCACGATGCTGGGCGAAGGGTTGGGTATGGTCGCGCTGAAGCGTCTGTCGGACGCCGAACGCGACGGCAACCGCATCTACGCCGTGCTGCGCGGCGTCGGCACCTCCTCGGACGGCCGCGCGAAGTCGGTCTATGCGCCGGTGTCGGCGGGGCAGGCGGTCGCGTTGCGCCGCGCCTACACACAAGCCGGCTTCGGTCCCGACACGGTCGAGCTCGTCGAAGCGCACGGCACCGGCACGAAGGCCGGCGATGCGGCCGAGTTCGAGAGCTTGCGCAGCGTCTACGCCGAAGCGGATGCCGCGCGCACCCAGTGGTGCGCGCTGGGCTCGGTGAAAAGCCAGATCGGCCATACCAAGGCGGCCGCGGGTGCTGCAGGCCTGTTCAAGGCCGTGATGGCGCTGCACCACAAGGTGCTGCCGCCGACGATCAAGGCCGACACCCCGAACACCAAGCTCGATCTGCCGCAAAGCCCGTTCTATCTCAACACCTCGGCTCGACCCTGGATCCGTGACGCGTCGCACCCACGCCGTGCGGCGGTGAGTGCCTTCGGTTTCGGCGGCTCGAATTTCCACCTCGCGCTCGAGGAATACGTCGGCTCGGCGCCGTGCGCGGAACGGCTCGCGACGCAGTCGCACGAGCTGATCGCGCTGAGTGCGGCCAGCGCCGAGGCGATGATCGAGCGGATAGCGCTGCTGCGGCTATCCTGCGCAAGCACTATCCCGTTGTCTGCGCTCGCGCGCACCTCGCGCGATGAATTCGACCACACGGGCGCGTTCCGCCTCGCGCTCATCGCAGCGAGCAGCGCCGACCTCGACGCGCGGCTGGGCCTGGCACACAACACGATTGCCGCCGCCCCCGAGCGTTCATTCCAGTGGCCGGACGGCACC
>JAAFHE010000650.1 GCA_013298265.1 Lysobacterales bacterium
GGATGATCGCGACGGTGACCGACGCGTTGCTCGGTGCGTTGCCGGTACGGCCGGACACGACGATCGGACTGTTGACCGTGCTGTTGTCGGTGATGGCGAAGTCCGTCGTGTTGGTGTAGGTCTGCGCGCCGCCGCCGCTGGACACCGTGACCGAGCCGGTCTTGGTGTTGGTCGCACCGGCGTTGTCGGTGACAGTCAGCGTGACCGTATAGGTACCGGCCGCCGCGTAGACGCGGGTCGGGCTGGTCGCCGTCGAGGTGCCGCCGTCGCCAAAGTTCCAGCTACGCGACGCGATGGTGCCGTCGGAGTCGGTGGAGCTGTCGGTGAACGTCGCGGTCAGGCCGCTGGTGCTGCTGCTGAAGTTCGCCACGGGCGGGACATTGACCGGCGGCGTGCCCGAGCAGGCCGGACGCGTGCCGCAGGCAATGCCGTGGGCGTTGAACGCATCCCAGATGCGGCAGGCGTTCGGCGTGCCGTTGGCGAGATTGCCGTCGTTGTCGTCAGCAGCCAGATATACCGTATACCAGTTGTTGGCGCCGCAGCCGTCGACGCTGGCGTTGACGTTGCAGGTGCCACCCGAGGCCACGCGGTAGGCTGCCTTGCTGGAGGTCAGGCTGGCGTACCAGATCTTGTCCATCTGCGCCCAGCCGGCGGCAGCGCCGTGGGTGGATACGAGCGACTGGGCCAGATCCCAGTTAGCCGAACCGGCGATGTAGCTTTCGCAGTGGCCTTCGTAGCCCATCGGACCCTGGTAGGGCTGGATGCCTTGGATGAGGTACGGGCAGGCAAAGCGGTCGCAGTTCGGGCCGTTGTCGTCCGTGATCGTCGACGGCTTGGCGATGGTATGCGTGCCCTGCTGGCTGAATGCCTTGAGATGGCGCACACCGGTACAGGAATCTTCGCAGTTCGTGCAGACCTGACCGGATGCGAAGAAGCCCGGGCCGATGCAGGAGTCCTTGGTTTCAAGGAACGCGAAGGTATCGCCGACGGCCTCGCCGCTGCCGTTTTCGCTGGACGCGCCGCCGCTGTTGGAGTCCATGCCATGGCCCCACTCGTGCAGGAACACGGCGGCGATCTCGCCCGTATTGGCACACGTCGTGGTCGGGCTGCTCGCGCTCGGGCCGGACTTGTAGAAATTCATCGCCGTGCCGTTCCACGACGCGTTGCAGGTGTTGTTGATGTTCATGTTCGCGGTCACCTTGGAGGCGATCCACGTGTTGCTCGGCAGGAACGTCACCGCCTTGCGGTTGATCCTGGTCAGGTAGTAGAAGCCGGTGCGCGATGCACGCGTGTTGCCGGCGCCGCCACCATTGTTGCTGCCGCAGTCGGTGCTCGGGTCGGTGCCGAGGCGAAGGTTGCCGTCGGTCGAATTCGACAGCGAGATCGCTCCGCAGTTGTCGACCATCTTGAAGTACTTGCCGTCCAGCGCCGTGCTGGCGGCGGCGCCGGAATAGTCATAGATGCCAAGCGCATCGGTGACCTTGGCCGTGCCGTTGGTGACCGCCGCGAAGGGCAGGCCGACGATGGTTTCCGGGCCGGTGTTGAGGCCCAGGAGCACGCCGCCATCGACCGTCGCGGCCGCGTAGACAGTGGTGTCGCGCACTTCGATCACGCGATTGGTCTTGGCGTCGACGAGCAGGTCGAAGACGGCATCTTCACCCTTGAGCTTGAACTGGTAATGCCAGGCCAGGCGATGCGAATAACCGGCGCCTTCGATGCCGCGATACTCGGTGCCGGCCTCGTAGCGGCTTTCAGCGGCGAAGGGCAGCAGCAGCAGTTCGCCCGGAACCCGCATCGACTCGACCGGCAGGTTGGCCGGGAAGCCGAGTTCGCTGAAGCCGATGTCAAACGCCTTGGGGGCCGTGGACACGGGAATCGTGTCAATACCGACCGGTGCCACGAGGTTGCTGCCGAACTGCACGATGTTGCCGTGGGAAATGCGGAAGAACAGGTTCGCGCCGCGGACCGGCACCCCGTTCTTGGACTGGCGCATTTCGATGAACCAGTGGGTGTTGTCCTTGCCCTGCGCGACGCTGCTGTCGAGATCAAGCTGGAACTCGAGGCCGTCGGTCTTCAGCAGCGCGCTGTTCGCGGCGATGAATTCGAGCAGGCGCGATTCGACGACGGCCAGGTCGACCGTTTCATTGCCCGCCAGCCCCAGGTTGGCGACGGTCAGGCGGTTGCCCGAACCGGGCAGGAGCGCGATACCCGAGCCCTGGACCAGGTTGGGACGGTCGCTGCGCGTATCCCAGCGCATTTCCCATTGGCCCGCATAGCGGCGCTGGAAGTCGGCGACCGCCGGACGCGCGGCCGATTCGCTCAGGCGTACCGTCGGCTGCAATTCGGGCTGGACGCTGAGGCCCGGCGCAAGGAACGGGCGCGATATCAGCGCGCGCGTCGTGCCTTCTGGCGGTGGCTGGATGGCATAGACCGAACCGGCGGTGACCAGTCCCAGCAGCAGCAACGCACCCAACCAGCCGGGGCGGGAACGGCGGTGGCGCGCAACGCTACCGCCGCCAAACGAAAATTGATTCATGAACCTCTCCCTCCAAGAAGATCTCGATGACAGGAAGCGACAGCCCAGGCGACGCAACGGCGTTCTCTGACGGCCCCCCAGGCCGTGCGAGCGGCCGGCGGCACGTTGCCGGTGTTGTCCGGACAGAGGCTGGCGCGGCTCGAACCTCCGCTGTCCGACGGCGCGACGCAAGGCGAAAAAGGTCATTGATATATCTTCTCGCATAAATCATTGAATAATAAGAAATATTATCCGGCCCTGCGATAGCGTGCAGAGCGGTGCGCGGGCCTTCCGGTCACGCTGCCGCGGCAGGCTGCGAAGCAAGCCGTCGTCCAGCCGTCGCGAGGACAGCGCTGGCGGCGACGGACGGAATGCACTCCGCCGTGCGCGCTTGCTGTGCTCCGCGCTGGCAGGCACCGCGGCGAGACCGAAAACGGACGTGCCCTGGAGCCGCTTTCTCACACGCTGCCGCGGGCGGGAGCGCAGGGCAACGCAGGCCCAGGCCAATGCGCCGTCATGGCGGCGCGTGCGGGCCCGGCGGGCATTCCTGCATCCCGGCCCAACCGCCGCAGGCCGCGCCTCGGCAGCGGGGGCTGCGGCAATACGGCGTGACAGGATTTTCCGCGGCACCGCGTACTA
>JAAFHE010000652.1 GCA_013298265.1 Lysobacterales bacterium
CTTTCCGCAGGCGATCTCGTTCGCCTCGGGCCGGCCGGCGGAAGCGTTCTTCGCGCTTGATGCATGGCTGCAGACCGTGCCGTTGTTCCAGGCGCGGATCGCTGCCGAGCGCGGCATCGATCTCGATGCGGCGGCGCGTAATCTCGCGCAGTACGGTCCGACGGCTGGACTGCTCGGAGAGCTGATTTCTGCGCAGCTCGCGAGTGACGAGGCAATCGATGCGCCACCACAACGCATCGTCGTCACTGCCGGTTGCCAGGAGGCGCTGGACCTGTGCGTGCGCAGCCTGTGCCGGGATCCGGAGGACGTGCTTCTCGTGCGCAGTCCGACGTACATCGGCATCAGTGGCGCGGCCGATCTCGCCGGCGTGACGCTGATGCCCTTTCGCGCTGGACCAGGCGGCACGCTGGTCGCCGAACTCGAGGCGGCGATCGTCCGCGCCCGTGCACAGGGCCGGCGGCCACGTGCGCTGTACCTGATTCCCGAGTTCGACAATCCCACCGGCGAGGTCATTGCACTCGACGAGCGCAAGGCAATACTCGCGCTCTGCGCGTATCACGATGTCGTGATTCTCGAAGACAACCCTTACGGCATGTTCCGCTACGACGGCGAACGTGTGCCGTCGCTGCACGCGCTCGATCGCGACGGGCTGGTCGTCTATGTCGGCACCTATTCCAAAACCCTCTGCCCGGCGCTGCGTGTGGGTTTTGCGGTGGTGCCAGACCGGCTCTGCCGCGGCCAGCCGCTGTTCGATGCGCTGGTGCAGGCCAAGAGTTTCGTGTCGGTGAATACGAGCCAGCTGACCCAGGCTGTGGTCGGCGGCGTGCTGTTGTCGCAGGGCGGCTCGCTCGCAGCGCATGTCCGCGCTGCGACGGCGCATTACCGGACGAATCGTGATGCGATGCTGGCCGCGCTCGAGGCTGAATTCGCCGATTGCGCTGACGCGGTCCGGTGGAACCGGCCCGAAGGTGGCTTCTTTCTCGTCGTGTCGCTGCCGTTCGCATTCGGCCAGTCCGAAACGCAGCGCTGCGCGCGCGACTATGGCGTGCTCGTGATGCCGTTGAGCTTCTTCGCGCTCGACTGTGCCGATGACTGTAGCGTGCGCCTGGCTTTCAGCTACGCAGCTCCCGAACGCATTCGCGAAGGCGTCGCGCGCTTTGCGCGGTTCGTTCGCACCTGCCTTTGACCAGACACCGCGGCCCGGCCGCGAATCGAGGGAACGATGTCCGACGAAGTGATGTATCTGCGCCCCGAGGTCAAGATTGAGCCGCTGGTCGGCCGCTGGCATGCCTGGCCGCATCTCGTGTCGCCCGCGCAGCTCGCGCTGCATGTGGCCTATCGCCTGCTGCCGCTGCTGAAGTCCTTCGTCGCGAGCCCTGGCGCGCACGTCGCTGCCAGCAACGATCCGAAGATGTACGGTGGCCCGTTCGTCAGTCTGCACAACGACGACGTCGCTGCAGCGCAGGCACTCATCGACACACTCGAACAGGAGGGCGCGCGGCTGATCGCACTGGCTGCGGACATCCGCGCGCTCGGCGCCCTGCTCGACGAGAAGGCGAACGGCTATTCGCTCGACGAGTACTATGCGCAGTTGCCGGCCTCCCTGCGCGGGCTGGTCGAATTGGTGTACGACCTCGGCCACCGGCCCGACTTCCGACTGTTCGAAGACCTGCTCTACGACGAGAACCTGACGGTGTCGCTGCAGCAGATCTGGCTGCACACCACGCCCGAGTCCGAACGCGATTTCTTCATGAGCACGCCGCGCCTCGAGGGCGCGGGCCTGACCGTGCCGCTGCGATTCGCCGATCGCCGGCTCGACGCACTGGCGGCGGCACGCTCGCGGCCGGTGTCGCCGCAGCGGCTGGCCGACGAACTCGGTGTGTCCGAGGCGCAGCGCGAAGCGTTCGCACGGCTGTTCACTCCCGCCGCGCCGACCGCTCCGGCAGCGGCGCGCTATCGCGGCGACGGTGTGCGCATGCGTTACTTCGGTCATGCCTGCGTGCTGTTCGAATCAGCGCGAGAAGCCATCCTGATCGACCCCTTCGTCAGCATGCAGACCGGCGACGACGGCCGCTATTGCGTCAACGATCTGCCCGAATTCCTCGACTACGTCGTCATCACGCATTGCCATCAGGATCACTTCTGCATGGAAATGCTGCTGCAGCTTCGCGCACGCATCGGCCGCATCGTCGTGCCGAGCAACAACACCGGCAGTATTGCCGATCCGTCGATGGCGCTGGTGCTGCGCGAGCTTGGTTTCGCTGACATCGTCGTGCTGAAGCCATTCGAGCGCATCGCGCTTGCGGACGGTCATCTCGAAAGCCTGCCGTTCACCGGCGAACACGCCGATCTCAACATTCACAGCAAGCAAGCACTCGCGCTGCGCCTGCACGCGCGCCAGTTCCTGTTCCTGATCGACTCCGACGGCCGCGACCTTATGCTCTATCGTCGGCTGCGCTCGCGTCTGGGCGAGATCGACGCGATGTTCATCGGCATGGAATGCCACGGCGCGCCGCTGAACTGGCTCTACGAGCCGCTGCTCTCGCGCCCGGTCTCGCGCCGCAACAACGAATCGCGCCGTCTGTCGGGCGCAAACGCCGAACGTGCCTGGAACATCCTGCAGGAGATTGGACCGCAGCGCGTATTCGTCTACGCGATGGGGCAGGAGCCCTGGATGAAATTCATCATGGGCCTGCAGTACGAGGCAGACAGCATCCAGCTCGTCGAATCCGATCGCTTCGTTGCTGCCTGTACCGAGGCGGGGATTTCCTGCGAACGGCTCTATCTCAGCCGCGAAGTGGTGTTCGAGTGAACCGCCCGGCTTCTCTGCGCGGGGCGCGGCCCTTACGCGCTGCCGCTGCGACCTGAACCTGCGGATCTCTCATGCTTCCTGAATTCGCGACGATCATCGATCTCATCGACTACCGTGCAGCGGCGGCGTCGGGTTCCGGCGAGCACCCTGCGTACACGTTTCTTGGCGACGGCCAGAACGTCAGCGACGCGGTCGACTACGCCGGACTGAAAGCGCGCGCAGTGGCGCTCGCGGCGCATCTGCAGAGCATGACCGATCCTGGCGACCGCGTGCTGCTGGCGCATCAGCCCGGGATCGACTACATCGTCGGCTTCTTCGCCTGCGCCTATGCGGGC